>JACPZX010000007.1 GCA_016195325.1 Acidobacteriota bacterium | reverse complement strand
GCGCTGCGGTTGCGCGGGGCCCTCGATCTCGCGCTCCTCGCGCGCTGCCTCACCGAGCTGATCCGTCGCCACGCGAGCCTGAGGACGCGCTTCGAGGCTCGGGAGGACCGCCCCGTCCAGATCGTCGACGCCGAGTCGAGGTTCGACCTCCCGGTCACCGATCTCTCCGCCGTCCCCTCCGCCGACCGCGAGGCGGAGGCGCGGCGCATCGCGTCCGCGGAGGCCGCGGCCCCCTTCGACCTCGCCCGCGGTCCGCTCCTTCGGGCGCGAATCCTGAAGGTCGCCCGCGAGGACCACGTCCTCCTCCTCACGATGCACCACATCGTCTCGGACGGCTGGTCCATGGGGGTCCTCGTCCGGGAGGTCGCCGCACTGTACGAGGCCTTCGGCGCGGGGCGGCCGTCGCCTCTCCCGCAGCTCCCGATTCAGTACGGCGACTTCGCCGAGTGGCAGAGAAGCGACTTCTCGGGGGAGCGCCTCGCGCGCGAGATCGCCTGGTGGCGCGAGCGGCTGACTCCCCTTCCCGCGCCTCTCGAGCTCCCGGCCGATCGATCGAGGCCGGCGGTGCCGAGCTTCCGGGGAGGGGCGGCGCGCCTCGCCCTCGACCCCACGGTGGCGGGAGCCCTGAAGCGCATCGCGCACGAGGAGGGAGCGACCCCCTTCATGGCGCTCCTCGCCGCGTTCGATCTCCTCCTCGCCCGCCACGCCGGCGAGAGCGACGTCGCCGTCGGCACCGTGGTCGCCAACCGGTCCCTTCCCGAGCTCGAGGGGCTGATCGGCTTCTTCGTCAACACCCTCGTCGTCCGCGTGGACACGTCGGGGGATCCGACCTGGCGGGAGCTGATCGGGCGCGCGCGCGAGGCGGCCCTCGGCGCCTTCGCGCACCAGGAGATCCCCTTCGAGCGCCTCGTCGAGGATCTCAACCCGGCGCGGGACCTCGCGCGAAACCCGATCTTCCAGATCGCCTTCGCCTTCCAGAACGCCCCCGCGGACGTCTTCGACCTCCCGGGGCTCTCGATCGCGCCGTTCCCCTGCGACGCCGCCTCGTCGCGTTTCGATCTCGAGCTCCACCTCTGGGACGATTCCGGAGGCGGGATCGCGGGATCTCTCGTCTACGCCGCGGATCTGTTCGACGACGAGACGATGCGGGATCTCGCGGCCCGATACGTCGCGCTCGTCTCGTCCCTCGCGCGCGATCCGTCGCGGCGCATCTCGGCGATTGACCCTCTCGCCCCGGGAGAGAGAACACGTCTCCTGAACTCCTGGAACGACACGCGCCGCGACTATCCGGAGATGGCGACGATCAGCAGCCTCTTCGAGGAGACGGCGCGCTCCCGCCCGGAGGATCCCGCGCTCGTGACCGAGATGCGGGAGATCTCGTACGGCGCTCTCCTCGAGGAGGCGACGGGAATCGCCCGGGCCCTCGCGGCCCGCGGCGTCCGCGCGGAGACGCGCGTCGCCCTGGCGATGGATCGCTCTCCGGATCTGATCGCCGCGATCCTCGGAGTGCTGCGGGCGGGGGGAGCCTACGTCCCCCTCGATCCCGACGCCCCTCCCTCGCGCATCGCGCGCCACCTCGCCGACGCCGGGGTCTCCCTCGTCCTGACCGACGGCCGCGAGACGCCGGCCGGCTCGATCCCCACCGTTCCTCTCGTCGACCTGCGGCGCGAGGCGATGGCCGCGGACGACGCCCTCGAGCCCGCACGACCGTTCCCCGATCAGCTCGCGTACGTGATGTTCACCTCCGGCTCGACGGGGGTCCCCAAGGGAATCGAGGTCACGCACCGAAACGTGGTGCGGCTGGTGCGCGGGACGGAGTACGCGCGCTTCGGCCCCGACCAGACGATTCTTCAGCTCGCCCCGGTCGCCTTCGACGCGTCGACCTTCGAGATCTGGGGCGCGCTCCTCCATGGGGGGCGCCTCGCAATCGCGCCCCCCGGCGTCGCCTCCCCCGCGGAGATGGCGCGCCTCATCGCCCGCTTCCGCGTCAGCTTCCTCTGGCTGACGGCCGGGCTCTTCAGAATCGTCGTCGACGAAGAGCTCCACGCGCTGGCCGGCGTGGCCCAGGTTCTCTCCGGCGGCGACGTCGTCTCCCCGGTCCACGTGCGGCGGCTTCTCGACGCGGGATGCCGGCGATTCGTCAACGCCTACGGCCCAACCGAGACGACCACGGCGGCGTGCTGCGAGGTGCTCCATCCCGGAAGCGAGATCGGCCCCCGCGTCCCGATCGGCGCGCCGATCTCGACGACGCGCGTCTACGTCCTCGACGCGGCGATGCAGCCGGTTCCGACCGGAGCGCCCGGGGAGCTCTTCATCGGCGGCGAGGGGGTCTCGCGCGGGTACGCCGGCCGACCGGATCTCACGGCCGACAGGTTCGTCCCCGACCCTCACGGCCCTCCCGGCTCGCGCCTCTACCGAACCGGAGATGTGACGCGCTGGAATCGCCGCGGGCGTATCGAGTTCCTGGGGCGCCGCGACGGGCAGGTGAAGATTCGCGGCTTCCGCGTGGAGATCGGCGAGATCGAGGCGGCGATCGCCTCCCTCAAGGAAGTTCGGGGGGCGGTGGCCGTGCCCCACGGGGCGCGCGGGGAGGCGGAGATCATCGCCTACGTCGTCCCCGCTCCCGGCGCGGGACGGGACGCCGCCGTGCTGCGCCGCGCCCTCCACGCGATCCTGCCGCGCCCGATGATCCCGTCCCGCTTCGTCTTCCTGGACGCCTTCCCTCTCACGACGCAAGGAAAGATCGATCGCCGGGCCCTGCCGGCACCCGACGGTGCGCGGCGCGGCGACGCGGGCGGCCCGCCTCCGAGGACTCCGACGGAGATCGCGATCGCGCGCGTCTTCGCGAATCTCCTGAAAGTCGACGGCGTGGCCGCGACCGACAGCTTTTTCGAACTCGGGGGGCATTCGCTGCTGGCGACGCAGGTCACCGCGCGCCTGAGGTCGGCGCTGGGAGTCGAGGTGCCGCTCCGTGTGATCTTCGAATCGCCCACCGTCGAGGCCCTCGCCGCGTACCTCGACTCGTCGCCGTCCTCGTCCCGCTCCGGGAAGCTCGTGACGGTGCCGCGACCGGATTCGATCCCGCTCTCCTTCGCGCAGGCCCGCCTCTGGTTCCTTCACAAGCTCGTTCCGGGGATGGCGGCGTACAACATCCCGAACGTCCTGAGGCTCGCCGGCGATCTCGACGTCGCCGCGCTCCGCCGCGCCCTCGGCGAGATCCTGCGCCGGCACGAGGCGCTCCGCACACGCTTCGTCGAGGGGCCGGACGGCCCGCGCCAGGTGATCGCGGCGCCGCCCGACCCTCACCTCGAAGTGATCGATCTCGCAGGCCGGGTGGATGCGGAGGAGACCGCGCGCGGGCTGGTCGCCGAGGAGGCGCTCCGGCCGTTCGATCTCGAGCGCGGCCCGCTCGTCCGCGCGCGCGCGGTGAGGCTGGGGGAGCGCGACCATCTCTTCACGATGACGATGCACCACATCGTCTCGGACGGCTGGTCGACGGGAGTCCTGATGCGCGAGGTGGCGGCGCTCTACGGCGCGTTCGCCGCGGGGAGGCCGTCGCCGCTTCCGGATCTCCCGCTCCAGTACGCCGACTTCTCCGTGTGGCAGCACCGGACGATCGTCGGGGAGCGTCTCGAAAGCGAGCTTGGTTACTGGCGGGAGCGGCTGACTCCGATCCCGCCGCCGGTCGAGATCCCGGCGGACCGCCCGCGGCCGAAGGTCCAGTCGTTCCGGAGCGGACGCGCGGAAGTGGCAATCCCCGCACACGTTGCCTCGGCGATCCGCGCTCTCGCGGAGGAGGGGGGCGGCACCCTGTTCATGGGCCTCCTCGCCGCCTTCGACGCCCTCCTCTCCCGCCTGACCGGAGAGACCGACGTCTCCGTCGGTACCGGAATCGCGAACCGGACGCATCTCGAGCTCGAGCCCCTCATTGGTTTCTTCGTGAACACGCTCGTGCTTCGCGTGGACGTCTCGGGGGATCCCACCTTCCGCGAGCTCCTCGCGCGCGCCCGGGAGACGACCCTCGAGGCCTTCGCGCACCAGGATCTTCCCTTCGAGAGGCTCGTCGAGGAGCTTCACCCATCGCGCGATCTCGGCCGCAACCCGATATTCCAGATCGCCTTCGCCCTTCAGAACGCGCCGCAGGGGAGCTTCGATCTTCCGGGCCTCTCGATCGGCTCGTTTCCGTTCGACTCGTGGACGACGCGCTTTGACCTGGAGGTCCACCTCTGGGACGATGCCGCAGGCGGGTTGGGCGGATCCCTCTTCTACAGCTCGGATCTCTTCGACGAGACGACCGCGCGGCGCCTCGTCGAAAGATACGCGACCATCCTCGCGTCGATCGCCGCCGAACCGGGGCGGCGGATTTCCGAGCTGCGCATCGCGGCCGGCGACGAGTTGGAGCTCGAGAGCCGCGTGCACGCCCGCGGAGAGTCCCTCGAGCTCGACGGCGCCCCGGTTCACCGGCTCTTCGAGCGGCAGGCGGCGCGCGCCCCCGAGGCGCCCGCGATCGAGACGGCGGGCGGCGTCCTCACGTACGGCGACCTCGACGCCCGGGCGAGCGACCTGGCGGCCCGGCTGGGCCGGCTCGGCGTCGGCCTCGGAGATCGTGCGGCCATCCTCGCCCCGCGATCCATCGAGCACGTGATCGCGGCGCTGGCCGTCTCGAAAGCGGGGGCCGCCTACGTTCCGGTGGATCCGGCGAATCCCCGCTCGCGCGTCGACTTTCTGCTCGCGCGATCGGGGGCGCGCGTCCTCCTCGCCCCGCGGTCGCTCGCGGCCGGGCGCCACGCGACGCCGGAGCGGCCGCTGATCGAGATCGAGCCGGCGCGGCCCGACGACGGATCGCGGCCGGATCTCCCGCCGGTGGATGTCTCCGCCGGCGACCTCGCGTACGTGATCTTCACCTCGGGCTCGACCGGCGAGCCGAACGGTGTCGAGGTGACGCACGGGAACCTCGCGCATCTCGTGGCGTGGCACCGCGACGCGTTCGGCGTGGGCGCGGGCGATCGCGCCACGCTCGTCGCCGGCACCGGCTTCGACGCGAGCGTGTGGGAGATGTGGCCGTACCTCGCGTCGGGGGCGTGCCTTCTGATCCCCGGCGAGGAGACGCGCCTCGACGCCGGGGCCCTGCGCGACTGGCTCGTCGCCGGGCGCGTCACGATCAGCTTTCTGCCGACCCCCCTCGCCGAGGCGTGCCTCGCGCTCGATTGGCCGGCGACATGCGATCTGCGCGCCCTGCTGACGGGCGGCGACCGCCTGCACGCGATCGACGTCTCGCGCCTCCCCTTCCGCGTGGTCAACAACTACGGGCCGACGGAGACGACCGTCGTCGCGACCTCGGGTGACGTCGATGCGGGCGCCTCCCTTCCCTTCCCTTCGATTGGCCGCCCGATCGCCAACGCGCGCGCCCACGTCCTCGACGGGAGGCTCCGCCCCGCGCCTCTCGGCGCCGCCGGCGAGCTGTACGTCGCCGGGGCGGGGGTGGCCCGCGGGTACACCGGGCGGCCCGATCTCACGGCCGAGCGATTCGTCCCGGATCCCTTCTCCGGCGACCCCTCGGCCCGGATGTACCGCACGGGGGACAGGGTCCGGCGCCTCGCCGATGGGCGGATCGAGTTCCTCGGCCGGTCCGACTCGCAGGTGAAGATCCGCGGCCACCGGATCGAGCCCGGCGAGATCGAATCGGTCCTCGCCGGCCATCCCGCCGTCGAGAGCGCGGCGGTGATGCCGCTGCCGGGGGACGGCGAGACGCGCCTCGTCGCCTACGTCGTCCCCCGCCGCGGCGAGGCGGCGCGCGAGGCGTGGGAGAGGGAGCACATCGAGCGGTGGCGCGATCTCTACGACGCCACGTACCTGACCGCCTCGGGGGCCGGGGACCTCGCGTTCAACATCACCGGATGGAACAGCAGCTACACGGGGGATCCGATCGATCCCGAGGAGATGCGCGAGTGGCGCGAGACGACGGTCGAGAGGATCCTCTCCCTCTCGGCCGCCGGGCCCCGGAGCGTACTCGAGGTCGGCTGCGGCACCGGGCTGCTCCTCACCCAGGTGGCCCCGCGTTGCGAGCGTTACATCGCGACGGACTTTTCGCGCGTCTCGCTGGATTGCGTCCGGAAGGCGATGGCGGGGCGCCCGGATCTCGCGCACGTCGTCCTGCACGAGCGACTCGCCGACGATTTCCGCGACCTCGCGCCGGGCTCGTTCGACACCGTCGTCCTCAACTCCGTCGTGCAGTACTTCCCCGACGCCTCCTACCTCGAGAGGGTCCTCGAAGGAGCGCTGAGGTCGGTCGGCGTGGGCGGGCGCGTTTTCGTCGGCGACGTCCGCGACGCAAGGCTGCAGCGCGCGTTCGCCGCCTCGCTGGCCCTCCACGGCGCCGCCGCCGAGGCGCCGGCGGCCGAGGCGCGCGCCCGGATGCACCAGCTCGTGGAGCGCGAGGAAGAGCTCCTCGTCTCCCCCCCCTTCTTCGCCGAGGCCGCGCGGCGCCACGGGCGCAAGGTCCGGGTCGAGGCCTTCGTCAAGCGCGGTCGGGCCGACAACGAGCTGACGCGCTTCCGATACGACGTCGTCCTCGAGGTGGGAGCGGGCCCCGGGGGCGCCGCCGCGCTGGAGATCGCGTGGGACGGCGGCGCGGGAGACCGACTCGACGCAGCCTTCCGCTCGGGGGCCGAGGACGTGGTCGTGCGGGACGTGCCGAACGCCCGCGTGATCGATCCCATCGAGGCCGCCCGGCTCCTGGACTCCGGGGAGATCGACGGCAAGACGGCGCGCGACGTGCGTGCGGTCGCCGGCGCGGGCGTCAGCACCGCCAACTTCGGCGCGATGCACCCGGACGACGCCATCGCCCTCGCGGCCCCGGGTTGGATTGGCATCGCGGGGCTGTCGCGCGAGCGCCCCGAGACGTTCGACGTCCTGTTCGCCCGGAAGGAAGCGGCTCGCCGCCCGGCGGCGCTCGCCGTTCCGGCTCCCGCGGACTCCCGAGCGCCGCTCACGAACCTCCCGTTACGCTCGACGATCGCCGGCGCCCTCGCCCCGGCCCTCGCCGCCCACGCTGCCGAGCGGTTGCCGGAGGCGATGGTCCCCGCCGCTTTCGTGGTCCTCGACAGGATGCCGCTGACGCCCAACGGGAAGCTCGACCGTCGCGCCCTCCCGTCGCCCGCAGGCGTCCGGCCGACCGCAGCTTTCATCGCGCCGAGAACGCCGGTCGAGCGGGAGGTCGCGCGCATTTTCGGCGAGGTCCTCGGTATCGAGAGCGTCGGCGCCTCGGACGGTTTCTTCGAGCTGGGAGGGCACTCGCTCCTCGCGACGCAGGTGCTCTCGCGCCTGAAAAGCGCCCTGGGGGTCGAGATCCCGCTGCGCGCCGTCTTCGAGAGCCCGACGGTCGGGGGGCTCGCCGCGAAGGTCGAGTCCGCAGCGCGCGCCGAAGATCCCTCCCGATGGTCGGCGCGCGCGGATCGGAGCGGTGCGGTCCCCCTCTCGTATGCGCAGCGCCGGCTCTGGTTCCTCGACCGGCTCGATCCCGGAAACAGCTCGTACAACGTCGCGACCGCGCTGGGATTGAAGGGGGCTCTCGACGCCGTCGCGCTCGATCGCGCGCTGGCGGCGATCGAGGGCCGGCACGAGATTCTGCGGGCCCGCATCCGCGAGGGAAGCGAGGACCCGGAGCAGTCCTTCGCCGGGGCGAGAGAGAGTCTCCTGGAGATGGTGGACCTGTCGGGGACGGCCGACCCTGCGGGGGAGGCGCGGCGGCGGATCGCAGGGGAGGTCGCCATCCCGTTCGATCTGGCGGCGGGGCCGATCTGGCGGGCGCACCTCTTCAAGATCGCCGCCGACGACCACGCGCTCGCGATCGTGATCCACCACATCGCGACCGATGGATGGTCGATGGACGTCTTCGTCCGCGAGATGAAGGCGCTCTACGCAGCCTTCGCGGCCGGGCGACCCCAGCCGCTCCCGGATCTCCCGATCCAGTACGCCGACTGGGCCGCCCGGCAGCGGGAGTGGCTCGGCGGCGGGGAGCTCGAGAGGCAGCTCGACTACTGGCGCCGCGAGCTCGAGGGGGTCGAGCCGCTCGAGATCCCCACGGACCGGCCTCGATCCGCTCGACGCGGTCTGCGCGGCGCGAGCGTCGGCTTCGAGCTCGCGCTGGACGACATCGCGGCGATCGAGCGATTCGCCCGGAGCGAGGGGGCGTCGCTCTTCCAGGCGCTCCTCGCGTGCTTCCACGCTCTCCTCTCCCGCTACGCGGGGAGCGCCGACGTCGTGGTCGGAACGCCGGTCGCGAACCGGACGCGCGAGGATTCGGAGACCCTCATCGGATTCTTCTCGAACACGCTTCCCATCCGCCTGCGCGTCGATCCCTCCGCCACGATGAGACAGCTCGTCGCCCGCGCGCGCGATCGCGTCCTCGACGCCTCCGCCCATCAGGACGTCCCCTTCGAGGAGGTCATCGACGCGCTCGGCGTGCCGCGCGACATGAGCCGCAACCCGATCTTCGACGCGATGTTCCTCCTCCAGCGCTCCGCGCGGGACACCCTCGAGGAGAGGCTGGCGGAGGGCCTCACGCTCGAGACCCTTCCGGCTGACACAGGATCGACCCCGTTCGATCTCACGCTCGCGATGGCGGAGGCGGAGGGAAGGATCCCGGGCTCGCTGACGTACGACACCGACCTGTTCGACGCCGCGACGGCCGCGAGGATGATCGGGCACTTCATGGCGATCGTCCGGAGCCTCGGGCGCAACCCCGACGCGCGGATCGCCGACGTGGACGTGCGGACTCCGCGCGAGAAGGCCCGGGTCGACGCCACGAACGAGACCGAGGTTCCCCGCGCGCCCCGCTGCCTGCACGAGCTGGTGGAGGAGGCGGCGCGGGCTGCCGGAGATCGGATCGCGGTCGTCGCCGACGACGCGACGCTGACCTTCGCCGAGCTCGACGCCGGCGCGAACCGGATCGCGCGACGGCTTCGTCGCGCCGGCGTCGCGCCCGAGATCGGCGTCGCGCTCCTCGCCGGCCGGACCGCCTCGTCCATCGCCGCGATGCTCGGGATCCTCAAGTCGGGGGGGGTCTGTGTCCCGCTCGATCCGGCCTTGCCGAAGGAGAGGCTCGCCTTCATGGTCGCCGCCGCGGGAGTGGGCGTCGTCCTCGCCGAGCGGGGCCTCGAGGGGGCGATCCCCGCGTGCCGCCTGCCCGTCGTGCGGGCCGACGCGGACGATCTCGGGCTCGAGAGCGCCGGGCCGGTGCCCCCCCTCGCCGTCCCGGGGAACGCCGCGTACGTCCTCTTCACCTCCGGATCGACCGGTGAGCCGAAGGGATCGGTTCTCGAGCATCGGGCGGTGGCGGATCACGTGGCCGGCCAGGCGACGCGGCACGACCTCGGCCCCGACGGCCGCTCGCTCTACTTCAGCTCGCCCGTCTTCGACGCTTCGATCGACGAGATCTTCACGACGCTCGCGAGCGGCGCCGCCGTCGTCATCCACCCGGACCCCCGGGGGGAGACGCCGGCGGATCTCCTCGACCGCTTCGCGCGGCAGGGGATCACATCGGCCTACCTTCCCGTGGGCTACTTCCACGAGCTCGCGGACGATCTCGCGCGGACCGGCCGCGCGCTCCCCGCCAGCCTGCGACGCCTCGATACAGGCGGCGAGAGCCCGAGCGCCTCGCGGATCGCGGCGGTGCTGCGCGCGGCGGTGGCCCCTCTCGACGTGGTGAACGGGTACGGGCCGACCGAGGCGATCATCTTCGCGGCGACGCGCCACTTCCGGAATCCCGACGAACCGAGCGATCCCGTCCCGATGGGGGTCCCCATCGCGAACACCACGATCCACCTCGTGGACCCGGCCCTCCGGCCCGTGCCGATCGGAGCGATCGGCGAGATCTGCATCGGCGGCTCCGTCCTGGCGCGGGGGTACGCCGCGCGCCCCGCGGAGACGGCCGCGGCCTTCGTCCCCGATCCGTTCTCGAAGACACAGGGATCGCGGATGTACAGGACCGGCGACCTCGCCCGAAGGCTCGACGACGGCTCGCTCGTCTTCCTCGGCCGGCGCGACGGGCAGGTGAAGCTCCGCGGCTATCGGATCGAAATCGGCGAGATCGAGTCCGCGCTCGTCCGGATTCCGGGGGCTCGCGAGGCGGCGGTCTCCGTGTGGGGCCAGGGAGCGAGCCGGCACCTCGTGGCCCACGTCGCCACCGGCGGCGGCCCGTTCGATCCCGCGCACGCGATCGACGCGCTGCGCGCGTGGCTCCCCGACTACATGATCCCGCGCGCGTACGTCACGCTCGAATCGATGCCTCGCACGGCGACGGGGAAGATCGACCGGCGGGCCCTCCCCGACGCGGCGCCGCGGCACGCGGCCGGGCTCGCCCCCCGCGACGATCTCGAGCGGGACGTGGCGCGCATCTGGGGGGAGACGCTCCGCAGCGAGCGCGTGGACGTCGCCGAAAGTTTCTTCGAGGCGGGAGGAAACTCCCTTCTCGCGGTGCGCCTCGTCTCGGGGATCCGGAGGGAGCTGAAGGCGGACCTCCCGGTGGCGGCCGTCTTCCACGAGCCGACGATCGCCGGGCTCGCCCGGATGATCCGGGGAGGAGCGGGGGACGTCTCCCCCCTCGTGACGCTCCGGAGCGGCCCGGGGCCGCGGCCGCTCGTCTGCGTGCACGAGCTCGCGGGAGGGGTCGCGGAGTTTCGCGGCATCGCGGGGCATCTCGACGCGCGCCGCCCGGTCTACGGCATCCAGGGGATCACGGGATCGAGGCCCGAGAGCATCGGGGAGGCGGGGGCCCGGTACGCCCGGGCCATCGTCCGGAAGATCCCCATGGGACCGATCGACCTCCTCGGCTGGTCTTACGGTGGGCTGGTCGCCCTCGAGGCCGCGCGCGAGCTGCGCCGTCTTGGCCGCGCCGTGGGGGCGCTGATCCTCCTCGACGTCGCGGCGGAGCGCGACGAGCGCCCGCCCGCGCCGGCCATCGCGCGCGCCGCCGCCTTTCTGTGGGGCGTCGAGGCCGACGCACCCGCCGCGGCGATCGACGCCGCCCGGAGGAAGGCGAAGCTCTCGCCCGCGGTGCGCGACGAGGACGCGGAGGAGTGGCTCACGGGTGTCGCGTCGCGCCTCGAGGCGGTCGACGCCTACCGCCCCGCGCGCTACGACGGCGACGTCGTCCTCGTCCGGGCCGCCGACGCCGCCGTGGGCCCGGGCGACCCGACTCTCGGGTGGAGCCGGCACGTCGGCGGGAAGCTGACTCTCGAGTGGGCGCCGGGGTCGCACTACTCGATGGTGAAGGGAGACGGTGCGCGCGCGATCGCGGCCATCGTCGAGAAGCATGCCTGAAAGAGGATGGAGGTCTTCGATGTTTCGCGGGATCGATCACGTCGAGTTCTACGTCGGCAACGGGTACGCGTCGGCGTACTTCTATGCGCGCGCCCTCGGGTTCACGCCCCTCGCCGAATCGGGGCTCGCCACCGGGCGTCGCGACGGCCAGTCGTTCGTCGTCCGGCAGGGGGAGATCCGGTTCGTCTTCACGAACGCCCTGACCCCCGACGGAGCGATCGCCGAGGCCGCGCGGCTTCACGGCGACTCGATCCGCGACGTCGCGCTGAGGGTCGACGACGCCGCCCGCGCCTTCGAGAGGTGCGTCGCCCTGGGCGCGCGCCCTGTGCAGGAGCCGCGGACGATCACCGACGAGACGGGCCGCGCCCGCGTCGCCGTCGTCGCGACGTTCGGCGACACGGTTCACTCCCTCGTCGAGCGGGACGGGTACGAGGGCGCGTTTCTTCCGGGGTTCAAGCCGTGGTCGTCGCCCATCGGCGGCCGCCCGGCCGGCCTCGCCGCCGTCGACCACGTCGCCTCGTGCGTCGAGCCCGGCACGCTCGCCCGATGGATCGAGTTCTACGAGCACACGTTCGGATTCCACGAGTGCCACCACGAGGACGTCGCGACCGACAGGAGCGCGATGAACTCCAAGGTCGTCGAGAGCGAGAACGGAGCCATCAAGCTTCCCCTGATGGAGCCGGCGCCGGGGAAGAGCAGGTCGCAGATCGAGGAGTACCTCGACTACCACCGCGGCGCGGGGGCGCAGCACCTCGCGCTTCTTTCGACGGACATCGTCCGGACGGTCCGCGCGCTGCGGGAGGCGGGGATCGACTTCCTCGAGACGCCGCGGACGTACTACGACGGCCTCGAGGACCGCGTCGGCGCGATCGAGGAGGAGGTGCGCGAGCTGCGCGAGCTGAACATCCTCGTCGATCGCGATCGGTGGGGATACCTTCTCCAGGTCTTCACGCGCCCCGTGACCGGGAGGCCGACCGGCTTCCTCGAGATCGTTCAGCGGAAGGGGGCGAAGGGGTTCGGCGGCGGCAACGTCCGTGGCCTCTTCGAGGCGGTCGAGCGCGAGCAGGCGACGCGGGGGAATCTGTGAGCCTCGATCTCGCCGACTGGACGGGATCGCTGAAGCGATCCGCGCTCCAGGAGATGCTCGTGGCGACGGCCCGGCCGGGCGTCGTCTCGTTCGCCCTCGGATTGCCGGCGGCCGACCACTTCCCGACGCGGGGACTCCAGGAGGCGATCGGCGCGACGCTCGCCGCGGATCCGCGGGCGCTCCAGTACGGCCCCCCGTCGTCCGACCTTCGCTCGTTCGCGGCAGCGCTGATGCGGCGCCGGGGGGTCACCTGCTCCCCGGAACAGGTCTTCCTCACGGCGGGGGCGCAGCAGGGGATGGCGCTCCTCACCCGCCTCCTCGTGAACCCGGGCGATCCGGTCCTGCTCGAGGATCACGGCTACACGGGCTTCCATCAGGCGATCGCGCCGCTCCGGCCGCGGCTCGTCACCGTCCCGTGGAGCCCGCAGGAGGGGATCGACGTCGGCGCGATCGAGCGGGCACTCAGCTCCGGGCCGAAGCCGGCGCTGGTCTACGCGATGTCGGACGGCCACAACCCGAGCGGGGCGTCGATGCCCGTCGCCTCGCGCCAAAGGCTGGCCGCGCTCGCCCGCGAGCACGGCGTGCCGATCGTCGAGGACGACGCGTACGGGATGCTCTCCTACGACGGGAAGGATCTCCCGGCGCTGCGAGCCTTCGAGCCGGACTGGGTGCTCTACCTCGGGTCGTTCTCGAAGACGCTCGCGCCCGCCCTGAGGACGGGATGGATCGTCGCCCCCGAGAAGCTCATCGGCCCCCTCGCGTCGCTCAAGGAGGCGAGCGACATCGACACGGCGACTCTCGGCCAGCGCGCGATCGCGGCGTTCGTCGCGGCGGGAGGGTTCGACGCGCACCTCGACGCCCTGCGAGGCGAGTACGCGCGCCGCCGCGACGCGATGCTGGGCGCTATGGCGACGACGTTTCCCCGCGGCACCCGCTGGTCGGTCCCTCGCGCGGGCTTCTTCGTCTGGGCCGAGATGCCGCACTCCATCGACGCGACGGAGCTTCTCGGGATCTCCCTCGAGCGCGAGCAGGTCGCCTTTCTTCCGGGCCCCGCCTTCGCGGCCGGCGACGCACGACCGGCCGTCTCGTCGATGCGCCTCAGCTTCAGCGCGCTCACGCCGGACGCGATCGTCGAAGGGATGGCGCGCCTTCGGCGATCGATCGAGGTCGTCGCGGCCACGGGCGGCGGGGAGACCCGGCGTGGGTGACGCCGTGAGACGGGGGGCCGCGACGATCTCGCTCGGATTCGGCCGAGGGCGCGTGGACTTCGCCTTCGACCCCGCGCGCTTCGACATCCTCGACGCCGGCGGCCCGGAGGAGCGGGCGCTCGACGACGCCGCGCTCGCGGCGCGTCTCGACGATCCGATCGGATCGCCACCCCTCGCGGAGATCGTGCGGCCGGGTCACCGCGTGTGCGTCGTCGTCCCGGACGCGACGCGGGCCAGCGGCTCGAACCGCGTGGCCCCCCTCCTCCTCGCCCGGCTCAACGCCCTCTCGGTCCCGGACTCGCGCGTCGAGTTTCTCGTCGGCGGCGGCACGCACCGGGCGCCGACGGCCGG
This sequence comes from Acidobacteriota bacterium, assembly GCA_016195325.1. Lineage (NCBI taxonomy): Bacteria > Pseudomonadati > Acidobacteriota > Acidobacteriota bacterium. The sequence continues at coordinate 87,871 of JACPZX010000007.1, read as the reverse complement.
GGAGATCGCGCGGATCGTCGGCGACGACGTCGCGCGCCGCGTCGCGATCCACGCCCACGACGCCTTCGACGCCGCCGCCCACGTGGCACTCGGCACGACGGAGCGGGGGACGCCCGTCGAGATCAACCGGCGGCTCGTCGACGCCGACCATGTCGTCCTCGTCGGCGCCATCGGATTCCACTACTTCGCGGGATTCAGCGGCGGGCGGAAGGGGCTCCTGCCGGGGTGCGGATCGGACCCGGCGATCCAGAGGAACCACCTCCTCGGGTTCGATCGGGCGACACTCCGCAAGGCGGACGGCGTCGAGTCGGGGCGGCTGGACGGCAACCCCGTCAGCGAGGACATGGAGGCGTGCGCGGCGCTCTTCGGGCCGTCCTACCTCGTCAATACGGTCGTCGACGGGGCGGGCCGCGTCACCAGAGCGTACACGGGACACTGGCGCGCCGCCCACCGGGCGGGGTGCGGCGAGTACCGCGCGGCGCACTCGATCGGGGCGCCGGAGCGGCGGGACGTCGTCGTCGTGAGCTGCGGCGGAGCGCCCCGCGACCTGAACGTCATCCAGTCGCACAAGGCGCTCGAGCACGCCCGCGTCGTGCTGAACGACGGCGGGGATCTCGTCCTCCTCGCCGAATGCTCCGAAGGGCTGGGGCGGGACGACTTCCTCGAATGGTTCGTCCCCGGCGGCTCCGAGTCCACGGCGCGGAAGCTCGTGGACAACTACCGGATCAACGGGCAGACGGCCTGGGGGATCCGTTGGAAGTCCGAGCGCTACCGCGTGCGCCTCGTCTCGGGTCTCGATCCGGAGACCGTGCGGAGGATGGGGATGATTCCGTGCGAGACGCTCGACGAGGCGATGGCGGCGATCCCCGGCGGGCGGGGGTACATCGTCCCTCGGGGAATCGCGACGCTGCCGGTCCTCGACGAAGCGAGGGTGGGCTGATGCGCGCCTTCGCCTTCGTGTGGGTCGGGCTGATCGTCTCGCTCGTCGGTTCGGGGCTCACCGCCTTCTCCCTGGGGGTATGGATCTTCCTCCGGAGCGACTCGACGACGCAGTACGCCCTCGTCATCTTCTGCGCGGCGGTCCCTCCCCTCGTCGTCCTGCCGCTCGCCGGCCCGCTCATCGATCGCTGGAACCGGAAGCGGCTCCTGATCGCCTGCGATCTGGCCGGGGCCGCAGCGACCGCCGCCGTGGGTTTCCTCGCGTGGACCGAATCGCTGTCGCTGATGCACGCCTGCGTCATCGTCGCCTTCACGTCGAGCGTCGCCGCCTTCCAGTTCCCCGCCTATTCCGCGGTGGTGACGCAGATCGTTCCGCGCGAGCAGCTGGGGCGCGCAAGCGGGTTGACGAACCTCGCGCAGGCCGCGTCCCAAATCGCCGCCCCGGTCGTCGCGGGGGCGCTCGTCGACTGGATCGGCCTCGCCGGGATCACGGCGCTCGATTTCGCGAGCTTCCTCTTCTCGGCGCTGATGCTCTCCTTCGCGGCGATCCCGGGGCGCGCCGGGGACGGACCGGCGCCCACGAGCTACTGGCGCGATCTCCCGTTCGGATGGAAGTACATCTTCTCGCGAAGCGGGCTGGCGGCGCTCCTCCTCTTGTTCGCCGTGGTGAACTTCTTCGCCGAGCTGGCCTCGGTGCTCTTCACGCCGCTGGTGCTCGGCATCGCCTCACCCGCGGCCCTCGGTACCCTCCTCTCGCTCGGCGGGGTGGGGATGATCGCGGGGAGCGCGATCATGAGCGTGTGGGGAGGTCCCCGACGGCCGGCCCTCGGCGCGGCCCTCTTTGCCGGCGGCTCGGGCGTGGCCGTCGCGGCCGCCGGAATGACCTCGTCCACCCTCTGGCTCGGGGCGGCGGCCTTCGTCTTCTTCTTCACGCTGCCACTGCAATCGGGATCGAGCCAGGTGATCTGGCAGAGAGCGGTCCCTGCCGATCTCCAGGGGCGCGTCTTCTCCGCGCGCGTCACCCTGGCGATGTCGGCGATGCCCCTTGCCTCGCTCGTCGCGGGGCCGCTCGCCGATCGGGTCTTCGAGCCGCTGATGGCGCGCGGCGGCGCGCTCGTGCCCGTGTTCGGCGCCGTCGTGGGCGCCGGGCCGAAGCGGGGGATCGCGGTGATCTTGGTCCTCTCGGGGGCGCTCAGCATCGCGACCGCGATGGCGGGCGGGATCTTCCAGCCCCTCCGGCGGCTCGACGACGAGGCGGCGATCGCGCGGGCGCCGATCCCCGCGGAAGTGTCAGGATGAGTTCATTCACGATTCACGGACAGGGAGGAGCGCATGTTCAGCGACGATCCGGATGACAAGACGATCTACCGCGTCGTGGTCAACCACGAGGAGCAGTACTCGATCTGGCCGGCGGACCGGGACATCCCGGCCGGCTGGCGCGAGGCCGGAAAGAGCGGCACGAAGGCCGAGTGCCTCGCGCACGTGAAGGAGGTCTGGACCGACATGCGGCCGCTGAGCCTCCGCAAGCAGATGGACGCGAAGAGCTGACTCAGCGGCCGCAGGCCCGAGCGTCAGGACGATCGACGGGAGTCCTTCGTCGCCACGGCCACGAATGATTTCGCCGGCGCGGTAACGCCGACGCTCTGATCGACGAGCACCTCCTTCGCGGTCACCGGCTTCCCGTAAAGGCTCTCGTTGGCTTTCTTCGTCTGATTGAGAACCGCCCCCTCGAGCGACGCCCCGAGGAAGAGGCCGCGCGAGCGCGACCACGAGAGCATCTCCGCGTGGAGCTGGGCGTCCGTCGCGGCGTCCGTCGTTCGGCCGACGGGGCCGGCTGCCGCGGAGAGCTCGCCGCCGATCGTGAAGTGATCCTGGAGGAGATGCTTCACGCCGTCCTCGTTCATGATCAGGAGCACGAGGTCGGCCTCCTGGCCTCCGAACTGCCAGCCGAAGCTCCCCCCCCCAATCGAGAAGAACGCGGGGGCCCCCATCGTGCCGTCCTTCGTACGGCAGGTGAAGACACCCCTCCCGAACTTCCCGCCGACGATGAAGGCGCCCTTCTTTACTCCCGGGAAGACGCCGATGCACTCGGCCCGCTCCAGGAGACCCTGCGGGATCCCCCTGTCAGGCGCGGTCACGGAGTCCGTGAGAACCGTCTCCGCGTCGTGGAGCCGCTTGGTGTCCTTCGGGCCGAGGGCGAACACGGGGCTCACGACGAGCAACGCGATGCACGTTCTAATGAGTGCGCGCATGAGACCTCCTTTCGTTCTTTCGTTCCTGCCGGGTTTTCCGCCTATCGGGATTCGTGGGGCTTGCGCGATGGCGGGTCTTTCGCGGAGGGATGGCTCGACCTGTTCGGCACCGGCCGCACGCCCGGGTGCGAGAGCCCGCGAGAGATTCTCGCCTCGGGGCGGCTGGCGACTCGTCGCGGGGGTGGAGCACTCGAGACGACGGATGTCCTGCCCGACGGACGCGTCGGGCTGATGGTCGAGTGGCGCGTGGCGCTGGGAGGATTCGAACCCTGCCCGTCACGTCGATGGCCCGAACCGGGAAGCGGCCGGCTCGCGGGCACCGGCTCGGCGGCGCGAAGACCGTTCCGCGATCCGCGCCTGCCGACGGCGATGTCGGATCGGTTGAAGCGCCCCTCCGAGGCCACGCGGCCCACGCGCTCGATCGGCACGGCCTCGACCCTCCGTCCGCTCGCGCGCTCGATCGTGGTCACGTTCAGCCCGCGGTTCACGACGACGTTGTTCTGAACCGAGAGATTGTTCACGACCCGTGTGTTGTTGAAGACGACCGTCGCCCTCGAGTAAGGGAGGACGGACCCATGCAGGCTCGGCGTGAGGAAGTCGTGGCAGGAAACGAAGACGAAGCTGGATGGGGCCGGCAACGCGAGTCCGACGGAGACGCCGACGGCGAATCCCGGGGCCACCGGGGCCCACCCGATGTAGTCAGGCCCCGATCTGAACGTGACCCACGCGGGGGCCCAGGTGTAGCCGGGCACCCACACCCAGCCGAATGCGGAATCGGCCACCCAGGTGCCGTAATGATACGGAATGGCTCCCCAGGCATAGTCGGAGACCCAGCTCCATCCGAGATCGGTGTAGACCCAGTGTCCGTCGATATACGGGCTCCAGTCCACAGCAGCCACCGACGGCCGCCAGACCCTGCCGTACTGGGCGGAGACCTGCCAGTTCCCGTGCGGGCTCAGGTTGGAGTAGAAGAGATCGAACGAAACGCCCGCCTCTGCGGGGGAGACGAGCACGCCGCTCAGCGTCAGAGCGAGAGCGACCGCGAGGGTCGCGATCGATCGTGAGATTCCTGTGCGCATCGTGTCACCTCGTCAGTTTCGACGGGCTGAAGCGCCCGTCGTACCGCCGTCTTCAGCAATGGCGATGCCACCGCGGAAACTCAACGACTTGCCCCGCGTCGCGCGCTGCGAGCGACCCGATTCGCTGTCACCATCGGTGGACGTCGCGCGGTCCCGGCCTCCGCTTCCGCGTCGTGCGAGCGGTCGACCTCGAGCGCTCGGACGATGAACCGCTGCGGAGCCGGGCCGATGAACCCGAACGGGTAGCAGGTGATCAGCGTGAGCGTGTTCTGTGGGGTCGGGTCGAGGACACTCATCCGCTCGGCGGCGACAATCGAGGTGTGCGCGACGACGTACTCGTAGACGTGCCACGGCGTCGAAAAGCGCACGCGGTCTCCCGGACGAATTTCCTTCAGGGTTCTGAAAGAGGAGTCGCGATGGCCCGCGACGACGACGTTCCCGTTTTCACCTGGAAGCGGAGTCGCCGGAGGATGCCCGGCGGCCACGCGGAGAACCCGCGCCCCGTCTCCCTCGCGCACCGACACCGACAGACCGATGCGATCGATCTCGATTCGGCCGACGACGTCGTTCTCCCGCGGCCGCCGTGCCGGCGCAGCGGGTTCCCGACGCGCGGCCTCGAGCCAGCGCGCATCGTGTTCCTGGCTCCACTCGCGATTTAGCATCCCGGCGGCGGCGGTGGAGAGCAGAAGCAGACCGACGGCCAGAAACCCCCGCTCGATCCACCGGAGCGCAGACGTGGAGAAAGAGTGCAGAGGAGCCGAGTGCCCAGCGGGCATCGGCTCCTCCACGGTGTTCAGCTCCGGATCACCCTCACGCGTCGATCCTTCCGATCGAAGTGAGCCGACGACGCGAGCGGGAGGAAGCCCGCAGCGCCAGAGACGCCGTGATCGACAGCACGCCGAACAATGCCGCGAGCGGCAGCAGGCTGGCGGTCTTCGGCATCTGCCTGGTCTGCGAGTTCGCCTGCCGACCGTCCTCGCTCTGCGGCGGCGGCGCCGTGTCCTGCGGCGAAGTCGTCGCGCTCTGGGACGGGGGAACGGTCCCACCCCCCGCAGTGCCTGTCACACGGACGGCCCGCATCCGACCCGACGGGCTCATTTCGTACTCGACGTCGACGCCATCTCCGACTTTCGGCTCCGCCGGCATGACGGTGCCCGTATCGGTCACGAGCGAGATCTGACCACCGGGATCGGTCTTCACCGCGATCGAGGTGGGGCTCACCGTGACGATCGTGGCGCCGCTGAGGGTCGAGGGTGGAGCCGGTGCGGGGGTGGACGCGCTGTCTCCGGCCGGGCTCTGAGCCAACGCAAGGGTCAGCGCCGCAGCCGATACGACGAGGACGGCGAAGAGCAGCCACGCCTTCTTCATGACGTCACCTCCAAGCACGACTCCGGCGCACCCTTTGCGACCGCGGGAACCACCGACCCGCGAACCGGAGTCATGAGCTGGTTGCCATCACAGGAGGCAACATGAGTGCCACGGGCCGCCGGATCGCGGCAAGAAGTTGAAGCGTCAATCGTTATGTCGGGTTCGGCGCCCTCGGCTCACGCGAGCGAGTCCGGAAAGAACGACACACATGCGTTCGAATCCTCCGGACTATCCGGACTTCCGCGTCCCAGCCGCGTCGCTCAATCAAGAACAATCCGCACCAGACGACGGGCGCGCGCGACTTGCGAGCCGCCGTCCCAGCGGGAGCGCATGGCGCGCCGAATGCCTGCTGATCGGTTCAGCCCATGAACGCCCCGCGGGGAGGTCGTACATGTCGAAGATGCTGAAGAGAGCGTCGAGCGTTCTGCTGGGTGTCTTCTTCGTCTGCGTCGCCGCGTCGGTGGCGGCGGACGGGGCGCGCAAGACGCACGAGGTCACCGCAATCGTCGTGGCCCTGGATCTCGAAGCGAAGACGATCACGATCAACGGCGACGACGGACAGAAGCACACGGCCCTGTTGACCGGTGCCGCAGTCGAGGCGGCCAGGAAGTTCAAATCGGGCGACAGGGTGACGCTGACGTGCCAGGACAACGAGAAAGGGGAGCACGAGTCCGTGATCGCGATCCGCCCGTCCGAAGGTTGAACCAGCCACGGGGCGTGAGGGATGTAGTATGATGTTGTCCCGTCAGCCCCCGCCTGAGTTCAAGCTCAACCAAAAAAGCACTGGAAAAGGAGAACACATGAGAAAGCTCGCATTCGCCGTTGTGCTCGTGTTCGTCGCCGCGCTGACCCTCTCCGCCGCGGGCGAGATGAAGGGGAAGACGCATGACCTGACCGCGACGTTCGTGTCGTTCGACGCGGCGGCCAAGACGATGACGATGAAGGACGAGAAGGGCGAGTCGCACACCGCTCCCGTCTCCGGCATCGCCCTCGAAGAGGCGAAGCACCTCAAGGCCGGCGACAAGGTCAGCCTGACCTGCCAGGACAACGAGAAGGGTGAGCACCAGGCGGTCGTCGCGATCAAGCCCGCCAAGTAAGCGACCCGGTCCAATCGATCCAGGGAAGGAAGAAGGGCGCGCGTCACGCCGGATGCGCGCCCTTTTTTTGTCCGCCCGGCGCGGGTCGCTTCCCGCCTACGGAAGCGCGAAGACGAGCACCTCGCCGGCGGACTCGAACCCCTTGCCGGGGGTGGCGTTCCACGCGCCGACGACGAGATCGGGGCGGCCGTCGCCGCTCACGTCGCCGATCGCCGAGAGAGCCTGGAGCTCGAGATCGTTGGGGTTTCCCGTGTGCGCGAACAGGATCGATCGCTTCGCCGACGAGAAGACGCGCACGAGACCCCCGCTCGCCGGGCCGAGTGATGAGACGGCGACGTCGTCCCGCCCGTCGCCATCCACGTCCCCGACCCCCGCGATCGCCGAGCCCAGGACGTCGCCCGTGGCGCGCCCCTTGAGCGCGTACCGCTTCACCCCGCTCGCCCCGGAGTAGGCGACGATCTTCCCCGCGCTCCGATGGTGGTCCACCGTCGCCGCGAAAGATCCCACGAAGTAGTCCGGCACCCCGTCCCCGTCCACGTCACCGGGGCCGGCGACGGCGAGGCCGAGAAAGCCGGCGGCTCTCGTTCCGGCGAACGTCCGCAGAATCGCCCCGGTGGCCCCGGAGAAGAGATGCGCCACGCCGGCGAACGCCGTCCCCTTCTTCGACGGCGAGTACGGCGCGCCGATCAGGAAGTCGGGGACGAGATCGCCGTCGACGTCTCCCACCCCTGCCACCGCGCGACCGAACGCGAGCTCGGTGCCGGTGGCGGCGAGAGTGCGGAGGACCTGGCCGTCGGCTCCCGAGATCAGGCGCGCGACCCCGGGGGCCGAGCCTCCGCGGCCGGGCGCGCCGACGAGGAAGTCGTCCACCAGGTCGCCGTTAACGTCCCCCACCACGGCGAGGCCGAGTCCGAAGAGCTCCTCGCCCGCGTTCGGATCGATCTCCCGGACGACGCTCCCGTCGACTCCGGACAGCACCTGGACGTAACCGTCGATTCCCGCCGGGCCCAGCGACGCCGGCGCCGCGGCGACGACGTCGGGCACGCCGTCGTCATCGACATCCCCGATGGCGACGACCACCGTCCCGAAGAACGCGCTCGCGCGAAAGCCGTCACGGCTCCAGATGGGGCTCCCGTCGACCCCGGAGAACGCCTCGACGGTTCCCGCGTCGGTGAGGCCGTTGGAATCCGCCGCGGGCACGCCCACGACGAGATCGGGGGTGCCGTCGCCGTTCAAATCGCCGATCCCGGCGACGGAGTACCCGAGGTTGTCGCCGGCTTTCGCCCCCTGCAGGACGAAGAGAGGCACGGGCTGCTGCGCGGGCGCGACGGTGGAAACCGACAGGAACGCCGTCACGAGAGTGAGACTGCGGTGGATGTTCACGACGAGGCGCCCTCCTGTGAACGAGACTACAGGAGCGGGCCCCGCGCGACAAGAGCCCCCTCAGATCTCGGGGCTCCTCCTCCACGCCCACTCCTCGGAGGCCGGCTTTCCCTTGAGCGTCCCTTCGATCTTCGCGTGAAGCGACCCGTCGTCCCCAAGCCAGTACAGGATCCGCTGCGGGAAGTCGTGCTCCGGATTCTCGAAGACGACCTTCTTTCCCGCGAGATCCACACAGCGAAACGGCGTCGCGGGGCGCCCCCCGGGGCTCGCCCAATAGGTCAGGCCCGAGGAGCTCCCCTCGATCCTCAGGAACTCGAACGACGTCGTCCTCCCGTCCTTCACGTCGCGGTGCACCGAGAGCATCGACTGCCCCCGGGGCGGGAGCCACATCTCCTCCATCTCGACGCCGTCCTTCGCGCCGATCCACGTCCCCGCCATCCACGCGAGCGATGAGACGTCGCCCGCGATCGTCCCCGCGGGCGCGGACGCGCTTCCGAAGGCGCACAGTCCGATCAACAAGAGCACTCTCGATACCCGCACGGCTCCACCCTCCATGAGACCCCGGGCGAGCGCCCGGGTGCCGCTTGAACTCTACGCCGCGCGCGCGCCGTTTCTTGAACGAACGCGACAGCGCGGCGCCGCCCCGGGCCGTCGAGCCGCGACTCCTAACTCATCCCGAGAAGCGCGGCGAGACGCTGCGGCGAGACGAAATGACGGGCGAGATCCCCCGGAGGCGCGGCCCCGTGATCCGTCGGCGTCTGTCCGGCGAACTCGCGGAACTCGCGGACCATGTGGGACTGGTCGGCGTACCCGGCGTCGAGGGCGAGGCTCGCCCACTCGCGCAGCCTCGGTTCCCCGACGAGGCGCATCAGGTTCTGGAAGCGAATCGTCCTCGCCAGCCCCTTGGGGGTGAGCCCGACGCCCGAGCGGAACTCGCGCTCGAGCTGCCGCGGGCTCGAGCCGACGAGGTGCGCGAGATCCGAGACGCGGGCGCACCCCTGGCTGCGCAGGATCGAAGCGACCGCCGCGTCGAGGCGCGGACGCGCCGCGCGCCGATCCCCTTGCGCCGTCAGGAAGGCCTCGACGCGACGGATGCGATCCCCGTCGCTCCGGGCGCTCATTACGGCGTCCTCGATCCGGCTCCCGTCGGCTCCCCACACGTCGGCGGTCGGCGCCACGCGATCGGTGAGAAGGCCGAGGGGGATCGGCACGAAGCGGTAGGCGCCTCCCGGCTTGAAGCGCGCCCCCATCGTCCGCACCCGGCCGGAGGGAGTCACGACGAGATGGCGGGTCAGCTCGCCGACGACGAAACTCTGCGGCTGGAGCTCAGCGGATCCCGAGTCGGTGACGCGCCGGAACGGATCGCCGAGGTGGAATAGCCATTCGACGCAGCCGTCGGGGAGGATCCTCTCAGGCGGCCGCCCGGGGGGCGGCGCGACACCGTCGCCGGCGAACCAGAAGCACTCGAGGTGCGCGGCCAGCGCGGGCGTGGGCTTCACTTCCCTGTAGTTCATGGCGTGACGGGAACTCTACCACGGGGCTCCGGCCGCCGACGCTCCTACTGCAGCGCGTAGAGGTTCCCGTCCAGGCTGCCGAAGTAGACGACGCCGCGGTCGATGGCCGGGGACGACATGACCGCTCCGACCGTCATGAACCGGTAGGCGTCGAGGTACATGTCCTCGAAGTCGCCGAAGACCGGAGTGATCGCGTCGCGGTTGATGCCGCCGTCGGCGTTCAGGATCTTCAGCGGATCGGCCCTCGAGCCGTCGGTCTGGAACTCCCAGGCGAGCTTCCATTTCTTCACGTCGATCGCGTAGAGCCTTCCGTTGTGATCGCCGACGTAGGCGATGTCGCCGGCGAGCGCGGGAGAGGAGAACATGTAGGCCTTCGCGTCGAAGTTGTTCAGGAGGCGCCCCGTCTTCGCGTCGAGCGCCAGGAACCGGGAGCTGTCGGAGGTGCCGGCGTACAGGACGCCGTCGCGGACGGCAGGAGTGGCGACGACCCACGACTTGCTCGTCGGGTAGTCCCACTTCTTCCGCCCCGTCGCGGCGTCGATCGCGTAGACGTGCGCGTCGCGGCACCCGACGTAGACCGTCCCGTCCACCACCGCCGGCGATCCCTGGAAGCCGACCTGGTTGTGGATGACGTTGTCCTCGCCGGACTTGAAGGCCCACTTCTGCTGCCCGCTCGTCGCGTCGATCGCGTAGAGCATTCCGTCCCAGCTTCCGACGTAGACCGTCCCGTCCACCACCGCGGGGGAGGTGTGGACGACGTCCTTCGTCGGGAACTTCCACTGGAGGAGCCCGGTCTTCGCGTCGGCGGCGTAGACGTTCCCGTCGCCGCTCCCGAAGTACACCTTCCCGTCGACGACGGCGGGGGACGAGATGAAGACGTCCCACGCGTCCGGGATCGTCTGCGCCGCGGAGGGGAGTCCGTGGAGGTTCTTCGCCTCGAACTTCCGCTCGAACTCGGCCGGCAGGACCCACTTCGGCTGGCCGTTCGAGAGATCGATCGCGACGAGAGATCCGGCGGTCGAGACGAGGTAGAGGGTGTCCTCGGTCACCGTCGCCGACGACGTGATGGGCATCCTCGACTTGAAGTTCCACTTCTCCTTGCCGGTCTCCTGATCGACGGCATAGAGGTGCCCGTCGAGCGCGCCGATGTACACGACGCCGGCGGCGACGGTGGGAGAGGAGGCGATCGCGCCGCCCGCCTTGAACTTCCACCTCACGCTCGGGGTCCGGGTCGGCCCCGACCCCGAGAAGACTCCCGTGCGCGCGGCGTTGCCGTGAAAGGTGCTCTGAGCGGAGGCGGGCGCCACCGCGAGGGCGAAGAGGACGAGCCGTGCGAGTCGCTTCATCGATCGTCTCCCGGGGTCTCGTGATGTCGCGGAACGCGCGTCCGCGGGGTGCCGGCCCCCGCGGACCTGTACGCAGCCCGGAGCGCGGAGTTCACGGCGCGAGCCGGCGTTCGTCCCGCGGTTCAACACAGCTGCGGGATCTTCAAGCGGCGGCTGTAACCCCGAGCCCGATTCCGGCTCTTCACGGGTTGGAGGTCAAACCATGGGATTCCACGAAGCATTGCGGCTGCTCGCGGGCAGCTTCGTCCTTCTGAGCGTCGCCCTCGGCTATTTCGTCCATCCGGGATGGTTCCTGTTCACCGCGTTCGTCGGCGCGAACCTCGTCCAGTCGGCGTTCACGGGGACGTGCCCGGCGATGTGGGCCTTCCGGAAGCTGGGACTCCGGGAGGGCCCCGCCCCGTGCGAATCGGGCGACCCCGGCGCCGGTTGAGGACGGCCGGTCGCGTGACTACGATGAGCGCATGCGCACTCCCGACGCGGAGGAGGATGGCCGGCTCGCCCTCGCGCTGCAGAGGAACGACCCGGAGGCGTTCGAGCCCTTCGTGGCGCGCTTCGGGCCGCGCCTCCTGAGCTTCGGTCGTCGGATGTGCGGCCACCGGGCCGACGCGGAGGAAGTCGTGCAGGAGACTCTGCTCAAGGCGTACCAGTCGATTCAGGATCTCCGCGATCCCTTCGCCCTGAGGTCGTGGGTCTACCGGGTCGCCGCCAACACGTGCCTCAAGATGAGGCGCGACGCCTCGGCCCCCCGCGAGCTCGAAGTCTCCCTCGAGGCCCTCCTCCCGGAAAGGGAGCCGGGAGGCGAGCCGCCGCAGATCGCGGACTGGTCGGATCTTCCGCTGGACCGGCTGCTCCAGGGAGAGCTCGAGAAGAAGCTCGAGGAGGCGATCCTCGGCCTGCCGAGCGAGTTCAGGGCCGTGCTCTTGCTCCGGGACCACGAGGGCCTCATGACCCGCGAGGTCTCGGAGGTCCTCGGCATCACGGAGGCGCTGGCCAAGGTGCGGCTGCACCGCGCCCGACTCGCCCTGCGCAAGGCCCTCGACGGCTATCTCACGACGACGCGCGGGGCGGGCCGATGAAACGTCCACCGCCGAAGAGATCTCCGCGCGCTCACCGGCCCGGCGGCGACGGGTGTGGCGCCATGGTCGAGTTCCTCTCGGACTACGTCGACGGCGAGCTGGCCGCCGAGCTGAGGCGGGCGATCGACGAGCACGGCGGCCAGTGCCCCCCCTGCCGCGCCTTCGTGAACACCCTGAAGGCCACCGTGGAGGCCGTCCGCCGCCTGCCTCGCGAGCCTCTCGAGCCGAAGACGATCCGTTCTCTCGCCGACGCCCTCCGGCAGGCTCGAAAAACAAGCTGACCGCGCTGTAACTCCCCGCCCCATTCCGGCTCTCTGCGATCGGACGCCCGCTCACGGGCGCGCGGAGGAGCCCATGCGACGCGGACGGGAGATCTCGGGGTGGACGCTGGCCGTCGTGGTGCTCTTCAGCGGCGCGACCGTTCCCGTCGCCGGCCCGGCGCGCCCGCTGACGCTCGATGCCGCGATCGAGCTCGCTCTCCGGAGCCATCCCGCGCTGGCCGCCGGCCGCGCCGCCGAGGTCGAGGCGCAGGCGGCGGTGCGGCAGGCTGAATCGCAGCGCTGGCCGCGCGTCGTGGTCGATGGGGGCTGGCGCCTGACCGACAACCAGGTCCTCGTATTCTCCGACAAGCTCACGTCGGCGAGTTTCACCCGTTCGGACTTCGACGTCGCGCGGCTGAACGATCCGGCCTCCCGGGGTCATGGCATGGCCGGCGTGTCGGTGGAGCTCCCTCTCGACACTTCCGGCCGCCTGCGCCTCGACGTGGACGCGTCCCGGGCGGCGGCCTCCGCCGCCTCGGCGGACATGCGGGCCGAACGAGCCCGGATCGTCGAGGAGGTCACGGCGAGCTACTTCGGCCTCGCTCTCGCCCGCGAGGCTCTCGACGTCGCCGACTCGGCGGTCGACGACATGCGGCGTCACGAGGCTCGAGCCGGAGCCCGAGTCGAGTCGGGGCTCGCCCTCTCGTCCGAGCTGCTCCGGGCGCGGGTGGACCGCCTCGCGCGCGAGCGCGATCGCGAGCGGGGGCTGGCCGACGTCAGGCTGGCGGCCGCGCGCCTCCGAAGGGATCTGTCGTTCTCCTCCGACGAGGAGTTCGAGCCCGTCACCCCCCTCTCCGCCCCGACCGATCGGCTGGACGATCTCGATAGGTACACCGGGGCGGCTCTCGCGTCGCGCCCCGACATCGACGCCGCGCGGCGCCAGGCCGACGCGGCCTTCGCGACCGCGCGTGCCGCCCGCGCGGAAGGGGTGGCCGAGGTCGTCGGCCAGGGACGCTACGAGCGAAACACCGACGCCTTCGACCCCGGAGCAGGGTCCTACGTCGCCGGCATCCGGGTGACTTGGAGCGCGTTCGATCGCGGGCGGGGCGCGCGGGCCGAGCGAGCCGACGCGGCCTCGGCTCGAGCGCAGGCGGCGACGCGCTCCCTCACCGACGGAGTGAGCGTCGAGGTCGAGACCTGTTACCGCGACGTCGAGGTCGCGGACCGGTCAGTGACTTTGGCGCGCGAGGCCGTCGTCGCCGCGGAGGAAGCGCGCCGCATCGACTCCGAGAGGTACGCCGCCGGTTTGCTCCCGCTCACCGATCTCATCGACTCGGAGCACGCGCTGGTGGCGGCGCGGCTCGCGGCGGTTCAGGCGATTCACGACGCCGTCGTGGGCCGGGCGCGCCTGTTGCGGGCCGCCGGCCTGCTCGAGCCGCCGGCGGCGGGCGCCGCAGCCGCCGCGCTCGCACCGACAGGCACGGAGGCACGATGAACCGCACGATCTCGCGCGTCGCCCCACTCGTCCTTCTTGCGCTCTTCAGCCGGTGTCGCTCCGGCCTCGTGACGCCGGCGGCCCCGGCGCACGAGGCGCCGAGGGTGGTGCGCACCGCACCTGTCGAAGAGGCCGCGACGGAATGGACGGAAGTGCCGGGAACGGTGGAGGCGGTCCGCGTCGCGGTGATCGCCAGCCGGATCTCGGCGGTCATCGAGGAGATGAAGGTCGACGACGGAACTCCCGTCCGCTCCGGTGATCTCCTCTTGCGCCTCGACGGGCGCGACATCCGCGCCCGCGTCGACGGGGCGCGCGCCCGGGAGACCGCGGCCCGGGCGCAGCGGGATCGCATGCGGGGGCTTCTCGACAGGGACGCGGCCACGCGCGCGGAGGTCGAGGCGGCCGATGCCGCCGATGCCGCGGCCGTCGCCGAGCGGTCCGCCGCGGAGGCGCAGCTCGAATACGTCGATCTCAGGGCGCCGTTCGACGGCGTGGTGATCGATCGCCTCGCGCAGGCCGGAGATCTCGCGCGCCCCGGCGCTCCTCTCCTGGGCGTGCAGGGGGCCTCGGGTCTGCGGGTGCAGGCGAGCCTCTCCGCGGGACAGGCCGACCGGTGCCGGATCGGCGACGTCGTGGAAGCGGTGCTGGAGGACGGCGCCGCCGTCCCATCGCGCGTGGCGATTCTCGGCCCGGCGGGAGAGCCGGCCTCGCGCCGCTTCCTCGTGAAGGCCGACCTTCCCGCGGGGACCCGCGCGCGGCCGGGGTCGTTCGCGAGGCTGCGGCTCGCGCACGAGGCGGCCCCGCACGTGGCCCTCGTTCCGTCGGCGGCGTTGTTCGAGCGCGGGGCGCTGACGGGCGTCTACGTCGTGGAGAACGGCCGGGCCTGGATCCGCTGGATCCGCCCCGGAACCGTGGAAGGCTCGACGGCCGTGGCGCTCGCCGGCGTGCGGCCCGGCGAGATCGTCATCCTCGATCCGCCGCCCCTCGAGGACGGCACTCCCGTGACGCCGGGAGGCCCGGCGTCATGACCGGCGCGGCGGGCCGCGTCGCGGCGGCCACCCTCGATTCCCGACTCACGCCGCTCGCGGTTATCGGCTCGATCCTCCTCGGCGTGCTCGCGATCGGAGTGACGCCGCGCGAGGAGGAGCCGCAGATCATCGTCCCGATGATCGACATCGCCCTCGGGATGCCCGGCGCCTCGGCGCGGGAGATCGAGGAGCGGCTCGTCACCCCCACGGAGAAGGAGCTGTGGGGCCTGCCCGGCGTCGAGTACCTGTACAGCGCGTCGCGCGAGGGGAGCGCGCTGATCACCGCGCGCTTCCGCGTCAACGAGCCTCTCGAGCCGAGCCTCGTGAAGGTCTACGATCAGCTCGCCGCGCACGCGGCGGAGCGGCCGGAGGGCTCGACGCCTCCCCTCGTGCAGCTCCGCACCATCGACGACGTGCCCTTCCTCGCCCTCACCCTTCACAGCGATCGGCTCGACGGGTTCGCGCTCCGCCGGCTCGCGGCCGAGGCGGCGCGGGCCCTCGAGTCCGTCCCCGACGTCGCGCGCGTGGAGCTGATCGGCGGCGAGCGCCGGCAGGTGAGAGTCTTCCCCGATCCGGCGCGCCTCGCCTCGCGCGGCGTCTCGATCCTCGACCTCGAGCCCGCCGTGCGCGCGGCGTCGGCGCAGGCGCCCGCGGGAACGCTGGTCGGCGGCGACCGCGGCGTCCTCGTCGAGGCCGGCCCCTACCTCGACGACGCGCGGGATCTCGGCCGCATCGTCGTCGGCGTGCGCGACGCCCGTCCGGTCTACCTGGGCGACGTCGCCGACGTCGTCGACGGCCCCGAGGAGCCGGGAAGCTACGTCTTCTTCGGCGCCGGGCCCGGGTCGGGCGCACCGCCGGGCGGGCACCTCCAGCCGGCCGTCACGATCGCCCTCGCGAAGCGCGCGGGGGCCAACGCGACGGCCCTCGCCGAGCGCGTCCTCGCGCTGACCGACTCTCTCCGCGGCCGGCTCCTTCCCGACTCCGTCTCGGTGACGGTCACGCGGAACTACGGCCGGACCGCGCAGCAGAAGTCGAACGAGCTGATCGAGCACCTCCTGATCGCCACGCTCTCCGTGGTCGCGCTCATCGCGCTGGCGATGGGGTGGCGCTCGTCTCTCGTCGTCGGGATCGCCGTCCCGGTGACCCTCGCGCTCACCCTCTTCATCTACTTCCTCTTCGGCTACACGCTCAACCGGGTCACCCTCTTCGCTCTCATCTTCTCGATCGGCATCCTCGTCGACGACGCGATCGTCGTCGTCGAGAACATCCACCGCCACCACGCGATGAGGGACGGCCGGTCCCTCCGCGCTCTCGCCGTCGACGCGGTGGCGGAGGTCGGCAATCCGACGATTCTCGCGACCTTCACCGTCATCGCCGCGATCCTGCCGATGGCGTTCGTCCGGGGCCTGATGGGGCCCTACATGCGCCCGATCCCCGTCGGCGCCTCGATGGCGATGCTCTTCAGCCTCGCTGTCGCGTTCGTGGTCTCGCCGTGGGCGGCGGTGCGCCTGTTGAAGGGGCACGGAGGCCGCGAGCGGGGCGCCGGGCCGGAGCCCGGCCGGCTGGATCGACTCTACCGCTCCCAGATGCGCGGGCTGATCGAGCGGCCGTGGCGCCGGTTCGCCTTCCTCGCCTTCGTCGTCGCCCTTCTCGCCGGAGCGGGCGCCCTCGTCTGGTTCGGTGCGGTGAAGGTGAAGATGCTGCCGTTCGACAACAAGAGCGAGTTCCAGGTCCTCCTCGACCTCGACGAGGGCGCCCCGGTCGAAACGACCCTCCGCGTAGCCCAGGAGGTCGGCCGGTACCTCGCGACCGTCCCCGAGGTGACCGACTACCAGATCTACGCGGGGACCGCCGCCCCGGTGAACTTCAATGGACTCGTGCGCCATTACTTCTTCAGGCAGAGCCCTCACGGCGCCGACATCCAGGTGAACCTTGCCGACAAGGCCGATCGCTCGGCGCCGTCGCACACCCTCGCCAGGCGCGTGCGCCCCGCGATCGCCGCGATCGCGCAGCGCTTCGGGGCGCGCGCGAAGGTGGTGGAGATACCTCCCGGACCACCGGTCCTCTCGACGATGGTCGCGGAGATCTACGGGCCGGATCACGACGGGCAGATCGCCCTGGCCCGGCGGATCCGCGCGCTCTTCGAGGACACTCCCGGCGTCGTCGACATCGACACGTCGATCCCGTTCCCGCAGCCGAAGCAGTTCGTGGTGGTGGATCGGGAGAAGGCGTCGCTGCACGGCGTCGCGCAGGCGGCCGCCGTGCGGGCCTTCGTCACCGCGGTGGCCGGCGTCGACGCCGGCCTGCTTCACGCGCCGCGCGAGCGGGAGCCGGTGCCGATTCGCATCGGGTTCCCCGCCGCCCTTCGGAGCCGTCTCGAGCCGGCGCTCGATCTCCGAATCGCGACGGCGGGCGGCGGTACGATCCGGCTCGGGGATCTGGCGACCGTCGAGGCGCGCACCGAGCCCCCGGCGATCCTTCACAAGAACCTGAAGCGCGTCGTCTACGTCTTCGCCGACCTCGCGGGGGAGATCGAGAGCCCGGTCTACGCGATCTCGCGGATCGACGGGCGCGTCGCCGGGCTCGAGGTCCCGGGAGGGTACGCCGTCGAGCGCTTCTCCACGCATCTCCCCGACTCCACCGATCGCCTCTCGATGAAGTGGGACGGAGAGTGGCACATCACGTACGAGGTCTTCCGAGACCTCGGCGTCGCCTTCGCTCTCGTCCTCGTCCTGATCTACATGCTCGTCGTGGGATGGTTCGAGTCGTTCGTGATCCCGCTCGTGATCATGGTGCCGATCCCGCTCTCCCTCGTCGGGATCCTTCCCGGCCACTGGCTCTTCGGCGCCTTCTTCACGGCAACGTCGATGATCGGGTTCATCGCGGGGGCCGGCATCATGGTGCGGAACTCGATCATCCTGGTGGACTTCATCGAGCGGCGCCTGCGGGAGGGAATCCCGCTCGAAGAGGCCGTCGTGGACGCGGGCGCCATCCGCTTCCGGCCGATGCTCCTGACCGCCGCGGCCGTCGTCGTGGGATCGTCCGTGATCCTGTTCGACCCGATCTTCCAGGGTCTCGCGCTTTCGCTCATGATGGGCGAAGTCGCCGCGACGCTCCTGAGCCGGGTCGCCGTGCCGGTCCTCTACTACGTCGTGGCGAGGCGAGGGCACGCCGCGCGGGTCTCGCGCGGGTGACCCCTCACCCCTTGCGGAGGGCGGCGATCCGCGGCGCGCGGCTCTTCGGGGAGTCGAGGCTGAACGAGCGCGCGTCGCCGAGCTGATCGCGCACGAAGCTCTCGGTGCGCGCCACCGCGGCCTCGATCGCCTTCCCCTTCTCCCACCCCGACCAGGCGATCGTCCCGGCATCGGGATCGAACTCCCACAGGCCGATGAGGCGGCCGCGATCGAAGATGGCGTGGCTCGGCAGATCCATCAGGCCTCCGATCTGGACGAGCTGCTTGTCGCCGACGACCTTGCGGCCCGCGTCCTTCTCATCGAGGAGGCCGCGGACGTCACGGCGCATCAGGACGAGCGCGTCGATGCTGCTCACGAGGGCGATCTGCCCCGCCTTCGGAGCCTTGAACCTCTTGAAGGCGTCGAGGTCGTCGGGGAGCATGAACCGATCACCCCCTTTCTCGACGGGGACGACCCCCAGCCGATCCATCGCCGCGCGGTTCACCTTGACGCCGAGCGCCGTGAACCCCTGGAGCTCTCCCGCGGTGGCGGGGCCGATCCACCGGAAGAAGCGGCGCGCGAGCTCGACCGCCACGTCCTCCTCGGACAGCCTCGACTTGGCGCAGGGGTTTGGCTTCCAGAGAGCGTAGCGATAGCGCTGCTGATCGAGGCGGCCGTTCGTCGAGATGCGGCGGATGTCCCCCGATCGCTGGAGCTTCGAGAGCGCGATCGGCAGCGTCGTCCCGACCCCCTTCTTCTTTCCCGCCTCCCCCAGGCTCCGCGACGCGCTTCCCGTCGCCTCGCGGATGGCGTCGGGCTCGAGCGGGCCCCCCGAGAGGGCCTTGAGGATGGCCTCGCAGAGCTTGCCGATCTCCTTCTCCGTCACGCCGAGCTTGAGCGCGACCTTGAAGTCCGCGACAGCGAACGGGACGCTCGCGAGAAGGCCGAGGGCGAAGTCCGCCGCCGGAAGGACGTAGGTGCACCCGCGCGCCGAGGGGAGCTCGTGGATCTCGAGGGCGGCCACCGCGGCGTCGACCGCCTCCCGGCGGATCCCCGCGCGGGAGAAGAGCGTCAGGTACGGCCCGACGCCGGCGACCGATCGCGCCCACCCGCACCGCTCGAGGACCTCGGCCGGGGAGTTCCCCTCGAGCGATCCGTCGAGCCCCTGACGATGCCACCACCACGCGCGCAGCCTGGACTGGTCCATGGAACCTCCTCCGGTTTCGGCGGACGATCATGCCATTCTGGAGACCATTTACGCGCCTTCCGTCTTTTCTTTCTGCCGCCCGTTAACCGGAACGGTCCCGCCGGCGTATGAGCCCTTCGGAGGACACTCACATGCTCGGCAGACTTCTGAAGACCGCCGTTCTGGCTGGACTCTCCGTTCAGCCGGGGCTGGCGGCGCCCCCCACCTATCAGGTCGCCCGCGTCGCCGACGGCATCGTCGCCTTCATCGCCTCCGAATCGAACAACGGCATCGTCAGCGGCAACTGCGTGGCCGTCATCGGGGACGACGGCGTGCTGGTCGTCGACACGACGAGCTTTCCCTCGCACGCCCGCAGCATCATCGACGAGATCCGGAAGCTCACGAGCCAGCCCGTCCGTTTCGTGGTGCACACGCACTGGCACCCCGACCACATCATGGGTGACGGGGAGTTCGAGGCGGCGTTCCCGGGGGTCGCCTTCGTCAGCACGCGGCCGACGCGGGAGGCGATCGCCTCCTCGGCGCCGAAGTACATCAAGGGGAACGCCGAGCAGGGCGAGGCGTACGCCGCGATGATGCGCAAGCAGGTGCAGGAGGGGAAGGGGGACGGCGGGAAGATCCTCACCGAGGCCGACCGGAAATTCCTGACGGAGTACGCGAGCACCATCGACTTCGCGGTCCCCGAGTACAGGAAGTACAAGAGCGTGCTGCCCGGCGTCGTCTTCGACGAGACGCTGACGGTGCACCTCGGAAAGCGCGAGGTGCGCGTGCTCTTCCTGGGCCGCGGCAACACGGCCGGCGACGCCGTCGTCTTCGTTCCGGATGCGAAGGTCGTCGTCACGGGCGATCTCCTGGTGACACCCACGCCGTACAGCTACGGCTCCTTCCTGACCGAGTGGATCCGCACTCTCGACAGGGTGAAGGGGCTGGGGGCCACGACCACCGTGCCGGGCCACGGTCCGGTCCAGCACGACAACTCCTACCTCGACCAGGTCTCCGCAGCGCTGCAGTCCGTCGTGACGCAGGTGCGCGCGGCGGTCGCCTCGCGCCTGTCCCTCGAGGACACCCGCAAGAGGGTCGGTCTCGACGGCCTCAGGCAGAAGTTCTGCGGCGGCGACCACGACCGGGAGGCTGCGTTCCACGTCGGGTTCGTGGAGCCGGCCGTCGAGCGCGCCGACCAGGAGGCGAAGTTCGGGAGCGAGGACTAGCCGTCCTCGGGGCCCGCGCGGAAAGCGGTTTCGTGCGGTTCGTCCCGGCACTATGTCGTTTCGACATACACCGGGACAACGATCCCCGGCGCGCCGGTGTCCTACACAGCGATGCGCGCCCACGCCCTTCGGATAGTCCTCGCGATTGGCTGCGGCTCCCTGCTCGCCGCGTACGCGGCCGCGCCGCATCGGATGGTCGTTCCGGACTTCGCGTCGGCGAAGTCCGCGCGGCCGGCGCCGCAGGCGGCCCTTCTCGAGTTCCCCGACGCCGCGTGCGACGACGGCAACCCGTGCACGCGCGACGCCGGCGACCCCGAGACGGGGTGCTCGCACGAGCCGATCTCGTGCGACGACGGCATTCCCTGCACGCGCGACCTCTGCGTCCCCCCGTCGAACTGGGGGTGCGTCCACATACCGGACGATGCGCTCTGCGCCGACGAACTCGCGTGGAACGGCGTCGAAACGTGCAGCACCGACGCGGGGTGCCGGCCCGGGCCGAAGGGAGGCCGGGTGCCGGCCACGGCGATGACGGTCGATTGACCCGCACCGGCGCGCCGTCATAGCCTCCCCGCTCGTCCACATCACGCAATCGAACGGGTCCTGGGGGGCTCCATGAAACAGACGAGGTCGACGCTCGCGCTGCGGCTGATCGTGTTCGCGATCGCACTCCTTCCGGGGGCGCCGAGGGCGGCGGAGGAAAGCGTCGACCTCGCGACGGTCCACCGGATCAAGGAGGAGGCGTTCCACGGCTCGAAGGTGATGGATCACCTCTTCTACCTCACCGACGTGAACGGCCCGCGCCTCACGAACTCTCCGGGGCAGCGCGCCGCGGCCGACTGGGCGGTGAAGAGCCTCAAGTCGTGGGGGATCGACGGCGCCCGTCTCGAGAGGTGGGGGACCTTCGGCCGCGGCTGGTCGCTCTCGCGCTTCACGATGAGCCTGAGGGAGCCCGTGTACGCCGCCCTCCCGGGCGTTCCGCTCGCATGGTCGTCGGGGACGAAAGGGATGGTGAGCGGCGATGTCGTCCTCGCCCCCCTCTTCACGGCGCAGGAGCTCGAGCGGCGCGAGGACGGCGACCCGACGAAGCTGGCCGCGCGGATCCAGAAGTACGCCGCCGAGAACAAGGGGAAGCTGAAGGGGAGGTTCGTGCTGTTGACGGAGGCGCGCGAGCTCGCCCCCCCGACCGACGCCCCCGCCCGGCGATACGACGACAAGGCGCTCGCCGGGATCGAGGAGGCCCCCGAGCCTTACGTCGCGCCGCGCGTGGACTGGCCGATCGTAAGCCTCCCCGACGATCCGAAGAAGCGGCGCCAGTTCCTGGGGGCCGCGCCCTTCGAGGTCGTCGCCGACCTGTGGATGCGCCAGCAGCGCACGCGCGATCGCCTGAGCGCCTTCTTCAGGGACGAGGGGGCGCTCGCCGTCGTCGCCGGAGACAGCCGGGGGACGGGCGGCATCCTCTTCGCGGAGGAGGGGGGCTCGTGGGAGACCGGGGCGCCGATCCCGCCGCCGATGATCTCGCTCGCGCCGGAGCCCTACGATCGCCTTTGCCGCCTCGCCGAGAAGAAGATCCCGGTCAAGGTCGAACTGGACATGGACGCAAGCTTCTACGACGACTCGCCCGACGGGATGGACGTCGTCGCCGAGATCCCCGGGGGCGCGAAGAAGGACGAGGTCGTGATGCTCGGCGCGCACCTCGACTCGTGGCACTCGGGGACGGGCGCCACCGACAACGCGGCGGGGTCGGCGGTCGTCCTCGAGGCGATGCGGATCCTCAAGTCGCTCGGGTTCCCGATGGATCGGACGGTGCGCCTCGCCCTGTGGACCGGCGAGGAGCAGGGGATCTTCGGATCGCGCGGCTACGTGAAGAACCACTTCGCCGATCCGGTGACGATGCAGACGACTCCGGAGCACGCGAAGCTGTCCGGGTACTTCAACGTGGACAACGGCACGGGAAAGATCCGCGGGGTCTATCTCCAGGGGAACGACATGATGCGCCCCGTCTTCAAGGCGTGGCTCGCGCCGTTCGACGACATGGGGGCGACGACCATCTCCATCCAGAACACGGGCGGAACCGACCACCTTCCGTTCAACGGCGTCGGGCTTCCCGGTTTCCAGTTCATCCAGGATCCGCTCGACTACTCGTCGCGGACGCACCACTCCAACATCGACGTCTACGACCACGTGCAGGCGGGGGACCTGATGCAGGCGTCGGCAATCCTCGCGTCGTTCGTCTACAACGCCGCGACGCGCCCCGACATGCTCCCGCGCAAGCCGCTCCCGAAGCCCCTGCCGCCGAAGACGGCGGAGCCGAAATAGCGAGGACGCCGAAGCAGCCGGCGGCGGCCGGCGCTAGCCGCCCGGGAGCGCGGTCTCGGGCGACGAGCCCATCCCCGCCGCGTCGATCCCGAGAAGCTCCGCGATGTCGGGGGGATTCATCCGGTAGGTACGGCGGATGAGCTTCGGGTGCTGGAGGCGATCGATGCGGAGCGTCACCGAGGTCCACGCCGCCATGCCGACGGCGAGCCAGGAGCGCAGGCGCTCGGATTTCCCCGGCGCGCCGAAGCTCTCGTGGACGCGCCGCTCCAGCTCCGCGATCCGCGCGCGCACCGCCCGCGTGGGGCCGAAGAGCTTTCCGGCGAGAAAGATCGGATAGGCCTTGCGGATCTCCCGCGCGAACCGGTCGGCCTTCAGCCGCAGCGTCGGGCTCTTCGACTCGCGCAGCTTCGTCCACCCGTTGTGCCACGCCTCGAGGGTGCGGTAGATCGACGGCCCCAGCGTTCGGAAGTCGGTTCGGAAGCAGCGCGCCTGCGCGGCCTCGATCTCGTCGGCCGACATCGCAGGGTGCTTCACCAGCGAGTAGAAGCCGCTTCCCTTCAGGCAGAAGAGCTCGGGGTCGGCGGCGACATCGTCGTGCAGCAGTCCCTCGCGCACGACGCGCTCGTAGAAGGGGGTCCCCGGCGTGGGCCCGTAGATCATGTACTGCGTCAGCGCCGGCTCGAGGGCGAGGAGCCCCTTCTGCTCCTCGTCGATGACGTCGGGCGTCTGGTACGGGAAGCCGACGATCATCGAGGCGAGGATCGTCACGCCGTGCTCGCGGTACTCGCGGAAGATCTCCTCGACGGGGCGCCCGTTCTGCTTCGCGTACCCGGAGCGCGTCCCCTCGTAGCCGATCCAGAGGCCGTCGATCCCCATCTCGAGGACCTCGGTCACGTCGTACTGGCTCAGCGCCTTGATGCTGGCGAAGCAGAAGATCGACGGAACCTTCCCGCTCGACATGACCGCCTCCCGGAACTCCATCGCGCGCTTCCGGTTCAGGAGGAAATCCTCGTCGAGGATGATGATCGACAGCTTCGGGTCGAGCGCGCGGTACCGATCGACGACGCGGTGGATGTCCTGCCCCGTCGGCAGGAGCCGGATGTGCTTTCTCTTGAAGAAGTGCGACGTACAGCAGAAGTCGCACCCGTTCGGGCAGCCGAGCCCGGCGAAGACGACCCCCGTCTCCGAGACCTTCGCCCCGAAGATCCGCAGCGGGTTCACGATGAGCGGGTGACGATACGGCATCTCGATCGGCGGCTCGCCGAGGAGGCGCCGCATGAAGGCGACCCCTTCCTCGCGGCAGATGTGATCGCCGAGGGGCCTCAGCATCTCGTCCGCGAGGACCGTGCCGTACCCTCCGAGGACGATTTCGGCCCCGGGCGCGTACCGCCGGATGGCCGCTACCACTTCCTTCAAACGATGGTAGGTCGCGACGAGGAAGGAGACGGCGACGACGTCGTACCCGGCCTTCAGCTCCCGGATCAGCTCGCGCTTCGTCGGGTACTGGAGGACGGTGCTCGGGGCGTCGAGGTTCTCGGCCAGATAGTCCAGCGCGAACTGGATGTGGTGGGAGCGAGGGCTGAAGATACCCTGGGCTCGCGTGACCTGGCAGTGCAGCAGCTCGTAACCGACGCTCGGCGCGTCGCCGTGGCGCGGGCCGAGAGGCCGGCACACGGTCGTGAGGAGAACTCTTTTCAAGACAACTCCGGTGCGCGGCGGGCGGCACAGTGTCGCACACGCGGCGGGACCGTGGCCATCACGGGACAAGCCGCGCCCCGAGGGGCATCCGTCCCGAAGCGATCAGGAAGCAGCGGGGAGGAGCTCGACCGGATCGCCGACGCGGATCCTCCCGGGCCTCTCGACCCACGCGTTGAGGCAGAGGCGGCCGTCGAAGCGATCGACGATCGACTGGAGCACCGCCGGGTCCTGCGAGTTCGTGTCAGGGTCGAAGGTCGTCATCACGCAGCGGCCGCGGAGCGAGTCGAGGCCCACCACCGCCTCCCCCACCCGGATGAGGCGCCCCTCCCACGATCTCTCGGCGAGCCCCTCGACCCCGGCGATGACGATGTTCGGCCGCAGGCGCCGCGAGTCGTAGCCAAACGCCGCGAGCGATCCGTCGGTCGCGACGAGCAACGGCAGGACGTCGAACCGGAGGCTCGCGTCGCTTCGAGCGAGCCGAGCTCCGGCGCGGACATCCTCGGCGACGTCGCGTGCGACATCTTCCGAGTCCCACGGGCGGCCGTCCACCTCGGGCTCGCCGCGGGCGTTCGTCGTCACGCGGTGGCGGAGGAGCTTCGGGAAGCGACGTGCCGTGACCAGCCGCCCCATCGCGTCGTAGGCCTGGACGAGGCGATCCCCCTGAACCCCGCGCTCGGTCAGGGACGCCTCCTCGAGGCGCTCCCCTCCCATCGACTTCACCGGGTACCGCCAGATCTGATCGACCTGCATCGGGCCTCGTGAGCGGTTACCGATCCTGGATGACCGCCTTCACCTTCGCCGCCAGCTCCGGAGTCACTTCCATCACGCCGTGCTTTTCCTTCGCGTGGGCGGAGACCTTCTGGAGCAGCTCCGCCTCGGTGGGGGCTTCCGCCTTGTACTGGCATCCGGCGACGACGTCGCCGCAGTTGAGCATCTTGGACACGGTGAACCTCCTCAGTGACGAGTTTACCGGACCGGCCTCATGCCGGCCCGCAGGAGGCTTGGATGCCGGAGCCGGGAATTCGTTTCAGGGTTTCCGGAGGCTCACTCCGACCGCAGCCCAGACGAACTCCTAGCGCTTCGGAGTGGCGGCCGATTCGCAGTACGTCTTCACGGCCTCGATGTCCTTCGCGACGGCGCCGCGGATCATGAGACAGATCACCGGCATCAGGAGCTTCGCGAGGAGTGGCCTCGAGCGCGTGTCCATCCGCATCGTGAGGGCCGTCCCGGTTCCCGACGGCGTGAGGGTGAAAAGTGAGTCCCAGACGGTCCCGTGAGTCTCGTTCAAGATGCGGAGACGCTCGTTCTTGACGTGCTCCGTCACCTCGAAGTCCATCGTCGACTCTCGCCCCTTCATCACTCGGGACTGGCGGTAGCGCACGCCGACGCCGGCCTTCGCCTCCGAGAGAAACTCGACCTTCGAGACTCCGGAAATCGCCTGGGCGAACTTCCGCGGATCCGCGATGGACTCGAACACGACTGCCGCGGGAGCCGCAATCTCCCGAACCACCGTGATCTTCGCCATCAGAACTCCAGGCGGCCTCTTCACCGCCGTTCGGTGTGGAGCACGAGCGCGGCGCCTCTCGTGCCGGACACGGGCCAGAGCTTCACGCCGGCCCAGCTGACGTACGCGGCCTCGCCGTTCTCCGCTCTATCTTTTTCCAGCGTCAAGGATCGGGGCTGGGCGACCTTCAACAGAATGGGCGTACCCCCCTTTGTGACCCGCAGCCGGATCAAGAGTCCCGCGCCCACGCCCTGAATCGAGACGACCTCGAGAGCTCCGTCGTTCGCTGCCGGGAGTGAGGTGCCCCAGACTTCCACGAGCACCGATTCCGTGACGAGGTTCTGGAGGGCTCGGGCGATCTGTGTTGCGTTGCTGAGCGCGGTGCCGGCGAGGAAGAGGAAGACGAGGCCGGCGCCGAGGCTGGGGAGTTGCCACTCCGGAACGGTCGCGGCGGTGGCGAGGCCGGCGAGGCCGAGAAGAGCGAAAAAGACGGCACGCAGCTTGCGACTCATTCCACCCGAACCGTCGTGAACTCGATGCCGCCGACCCAGCGGGCGACTCCGTTGTACAACCAAGCTCCGAAAAGCGTGAAGACGAAACCGAGCACCGCGTAGATGAACGGCACGAACAGAAGGAGAAAGCCGCCCGCTTCCGCGTTCCCGGCCGCCGACTGAGCCACGACGAGGAAGATCACGATCGGGACGCTGACGCCGAAGTAGACGATTCCCATGACCTTGGCGGCCTGGGGCGGCGAGACTCGCGCGATCTGGCACGTGATGCGATCCCCCGTCTTCGGCACAGGATCGTCCACCCTGCTGCTCGGACTCTCGTAGGGGTTGTCGGTCATCGGGCGACCTCCTTGAAGTGTTCACCCAGTTTCTCGCTCGCGACGAAGAGGATGATCATGTCGACGGTGGCGTGCGCCACGATCGCGGCGAGAAGTCCGCCGTAGAGGAGGAGCCCCCCGAGCGCGACGCTGATGGCGAGGACGAAGGTCGCGTAATAGAGGCGCGCGGCGCCCGTCAGCGGGACCCAGTAGTGCGCGATCGTGAACAGCACCGAAGAGATCCACAGGCCGACCAGCGGCTGCAGCGCGGCCCGGAAGAAGAGCTCCTCTCCCACCCCGGCGCCGATCGCCATGATTGCGAAGTCGACGCGCCCGAGCTTCGTGGCCCGGAGGACCTCGCGTCCCTTCCGTCTGGCGGACTCGAAGACGCGGGCCTTCAAGAGGAGCGCGAGCCCTGACACGGCGAAGGCGGTTCCGACGAGGAGACCGCCGGCGACTTGCGTCAGCAAGGGAGCGACGCTGATGGCGAGCGGCTCGAGCGAATGGAAGCGGAAGAGCGAGACGCCGGCGGCGAGCGCCACGAAGATGATGACCGACACGACGCTGGCGCCGACGAGCTTTCGGCGAGTGACGGGGGTCGAAGGTGGTGTCGTCGTCGCCATCACCTCCCGCCGCGACGATCGGCCATCGGCATCACCCCCACCTCCCGATACATCGCCGCCGGATCGAAGACCGCTCCGTCCTTCACGACGAGGGAGACGCGCCGGATGTCCGAGATCGACTCCGAGGGCTTCCCGTCGACGAGGATGACGTCGGCGAGCTTTCCGGCCTCCACCGACCCGAGATCCTTGTCGAGCTTCATGACCCGCGCCGCACCGAGCGTCGCGATGCGGAGGACGTCGGGCGCGGGGATCCCGGCGCGGACGCAGAGCTCCAGCTCCCGGTGGAGCCCGAACCCCGCATAGGAATCCGTCCCCGCGACGATCGGCACCCCGGCGTCGAACATCACCTTGACGAGCCTGAGCATGGCGTCGAACGACGCGCGGTACGTCGCGTCCATCCCGTCCGGAACGGGAAGTCCCCCGTTGAGGAACCCGCGCCGCACCTGCGGCGGCATTCTGTCCGCGATGGCGGCGTACGCCGGGTCGATCGCCCCCTTCCGCGCCGTCATGATCGACTCGAAGATGCCGACGGTCGGATCCAGCACCGTCCCACGGGACTTCAGGAGCGCGACGAACGCCTGCACGGGAGGCGATTTCAGGTCGAGCGTGGCCGCTCACGCGCAGGCCGCGCGCGTGGGCCTCCTTCACGATGGCCGGCACCAGCTCCGGCTTCACCGAGCTGTAGATCTTGATCTGCACGTACCCCAGGTCGGCGTAGCGATCGACGGCCGCCTTCGCCTTCGCCTCGTCGTCGACGAGCACCTTGGTCGGCCCCGCGAAGGGGCCCGGGCCGTCGATGATCCCCGCCAGCACGATCCGCGGGCCGGCGAGCGAGCCGTCATCGAAGCGCTTGCGCCGCGCGAGGAGCTCGTCGGTGTCGTTGGCGAGATCGCGCACGGAGGTCACGCCGGCCGCAAGGTGCAGGAGGCCGTCGTCGTCCTGGGAGTGCACGTGCATGTCCCAGAGGCCGGGAAGGATCGCCTTCCCCGAGGCGTCGATGATCTCCGCTCCCGCCGGAATGGAGACGCTCGAATCGGCGCCCACGGCGGTGATGCGGTGTCCCGAGATCACCACCGTCGAGTGCGGCGTGAACTTCCCGGAGGCGGGATCGAAGAGATCGCCGTTCCTGAGCACGAGCACCCCGGCCGGGACGCGCCGAACGCGATTCGCGGCCTCGCCGAGGCGCTTCGTCGCGTACCCGGTCTGGGCCGCGAGGAGCTTCTCGACCGCGCTCTCCCATCCCTCGCGGACGATCGTCAGGTACGAGCTTCCCTGGAAGAAGACCTGACCGCCGGAGTCGAGCCAGATCGGCTGCGGCGCGAAGCCGAACCCCGAGACGGCGTACTGGACGACTTCCTCGCTCTTCCCCGGGGCGGTCAGCGTCAGGCGGCCGACCTCGTCGATGCCCGCGGCGCCGGCGGGGAGAAGCGGGAGCTTCCGGCCGGGGGCGGCGAGGAGAGCCTTCGCGAGGATCGCCAGCTCGTCGAGCGTGCCGTCGATGCCGGCGTAGACGGACGGCACGCGGACGTTCGCGAATCCCTCCTCGGCCGAGTTCTTCCACGCGGCTCTCCCCGACTCGACCGAGAAGCGCTCGTCGACCGCGTTCCCGAAGTAGTCGTGTCCGGTGATTTCAATCCGCACGGGAATGCGGCGCTCGTCGAGGACGATCTTCTCGTCAATCGAGGGGCCGCGCCCCCGATCCTTGTACTCGAAGTGGGAGACGCGCGCGCCGTCGGGATCGGTGCGCGTCTCGAGCTTCCCCGCGGGGTTCCCTCCGGAGAGGACCGTGAAGCGGAGAGGAGGCGCGGGCTCGGCTGATCGCGTGAGCGTCGACGTGACGAGGAATGCGAAGAGAATCGCGATCCGGACGGCGGCGCGGCGTGCTCGCATGCGGTGTCTCCCGAAGTGGAACCGCAGTCTACCCTGGATGCCGCGGCCGGAAAACGGGGCTGGCGTGCGTCAGGCGGGGACGGGGACGCGACCGGCGCGGGCCGATCGGAGCATCATGACGGCCGCGTAGACGACCACGACGATGACGAGCCATCTCACCGCCGTCAGGGGGAGCGACCTCACGATGAAGGCGGCGATGAGGACCGACGGGAGGCCGGCGAGGCTCAGCACGACCGACGTCCAGGGAGCGTAGCTCCCCTCCCTCACGAACCGGATGCCTCCGATCGGCATGAGGAAGGCGCACGACCCCATCATGATCGGGAAGGCCGCGCTCGGGCTCATGCCGAGGAGCGAGACGAGGATGAGGCACGGCCCGTAGAGACCGATCCCCATCGTCATCAGCGCACCGAGGGCGAAGTTGCCCAGGAGGCCGAGGGCGAGGAGGTTCCCCTGGAGCGCGAGCGTCCCCTCGGTCGCGCCGCCGGCCACGAGCTGCGCGCGGAGCATGAGCCCCGCGGCGGCGAGGAGCGCGAACCCCATCCCGACCTGCACCCAGGCGCGCGGCCACCGCGCGACGATCCCCGCGCCGAGCCACGCGCCGACGACCGACGCCGCGATCATCAGCGTGAGGGTGACGACGTCCACCTCGACGATCGAGATGTAGATCAGCGCCTGGAGGACCGTGGGGATGGCGTAGCCGACGTTGAGGGTGCCGGGGATCTTCTCGTCGGGGATCGACGAGCGGAACTTGAAGGCCGACGTGGTCGTCGCGAAGTTGCCGATGCCGAGCGTGTCGAAGAAGCACATCACGAACCCGACGACGGAGTGGTACCAGGTGTGGCTCCGCTCGCCGGCGACGACGGTCGGTCTGGACTTCGACAGGCGGAGCCACGCCCAGATGAACCAGACGGTCGTGGCGGCGAGCGCCGCGAAGAGGAGTGTCCTCAGGCTCGGCATGGCGGCGACATGCTAGCGCATTCGCCGGGTCGACCCTGCGGAAACCGCGATCACCTCCATCTCATCCGCACCAGCCACTCGTAGAATCCCGGAGGCGAGACCTCTCCGTGGAGGACCCGCCCGTATCGCACGAGGGCGTCGGGCGCGACGATGCCGACGAGCGTCCAGAGCGCCCCGCCGGGCAGGACGTGCGCCATCGTGAAGGAGTTCACGCTCAGGAGCGCCCCCGCGACGACCAGGATGAGGTACTCGAGGAAGAGTGACGCCGTCGTCGCCTCGCCCGGGTGCACGCCGTGCGACTCATGGAGCCGCAGCTTCGTCGCGGACGGGAAGAAGCCGACGAGGGGCTTGAGGAACCTCATCGCGTCGTGGCGCGCCGACGCGGCGGCGCGGGAGTTGCTCGCGACGGAGAGTGCGCGAAGGAACGCCGCGTCGCAGACGATTTCCTCAGCAGGCGGATCGTGGTACGCATCCGGCCACGGGCGCAACTCGTACTCGAAAGTGCCCGGCCCCTTCGCGTGACGGGCCGCGACGTAGTGGCGCGCCCCGTGGACGATCACCGCGGCTCCCAGCCCGGGATGTCGAGAGGCGACTCGAGGAGGTACCCGTCCCCCCGGCGCGTGAGGCGGGCGGGCGCCATCGTCGTCCTCAGACGAGCCCGGAGAGAAAATCGAGGGCGGGGGCGACGCGGATGCCATCGGGGGTGACGTAATCCTTCCGCCCGACCGCGCTCAGCTGCCATGCGTTCACGGCAGGGAACTTCGCCTTGAGGTACCGAACCCCCCGGTCCACATCCTGATCGCCCCACTTGGCCTCGATGATCAGGACGGGCCGGCGCCCTTCGACGACGACGAAGTCCACCTCCCGGCCGTCGGTGTCCCTGAAGTAGCGAAGCTCGATGTCGCTCCCCTCGACGTCCTGCTGGAAATGGACCCATTTCAGGAGGTGCGAGGCGATCAGGTTCTCGAACCGCGCGGCCTCCTCCGGCACGAGCGACCAGTCGAAGTGATAGTGCTTCTGGGCCTTCCTCACGGCGCGCACGCGCGGCGAACCGAACGGGGCCAGCCGGAAGACGGCATAGAGCCGCTCCAGGACCGAGAGCCACGTCGCGATCGTCTTGTGGCTGACCTGGAGATCCTCCCTCAGCGCGTTCAGCGAAAGCGGGGACCCGACGAGCTCCGGAAGCCGCATCGCCAGGAGCTCGAGCGTTCCGAGATCCTGGATCCGCTCGAGGCCGGCGACGTCCTCCCGGACGAGCCGCGTGCGGTATTCGCGCGACCACCGGCGGGCCTCGCGCTCGGTCCCTCCGAAGAACGGCTCCGGAAATCCGCCGAGGCGCAAGAGCTGACCGAGCCCGCGCGCGGAATCGATTCCCGCCTCGCGCACCGACAGTGGATGAAGCCGGAGCATGTGATACCGCCCCTGCAGCGAGTCGCCCCCGTGCCGGTAGAGATCCAGCCGGGCGCTCCCCGTGATTAGAATGCGCTGCCCCTCCCGGCGGCTGTCGAAGAGCCCCTTGAGGAAGCCGCGCCAGGGCCGGTACTTGTGGATTTCGTCGAAGATCCATAGGGGCGCGGCGGGCAGCTCGCGCCGCAAGATCCGCTCGCGATGCTCGGCGACGTCCCAGTTGAGGTACCCCGGACGGGCGCCGGGCAGCTCGCGGGCCAGCGTCGTCTTGCCGACCTGCCTCGGCCCGGCGACGAAGACCATCTTGCGCCGCAGATCGCTCTCTATCTGGGCGGTCAGGTAACGGGGATACGCCTTCATGACGGGGAGACTACGATGTTTTTCCACCATAGTCAAAAACACTCACGGAGGCTTTCACCCGGCCGGCAAGCGCCCCCTCGCCCTTCAGATCGCTCCGACCTGATTTGATCTATCCTGCCGATCCCGGTGAGCTCCGGAGTGATTCCGCGCGGGGCTCGAGGAGATCCATCCCCATGCATCTCTACCTGTCGCTCGCGCAGCTCGCGGATTCGTTCGGGGTGAGACGGAGCCTCGTGGAAAGCTGGGTCGAGAAGGAAGGTCTCCCCTGCATCCCGGATCGGGGACGCCTTCTCTTCGATCGCGGGGAGGTCACCGCGTGGGCCGCGAAGCGCGGGCTGATCTCGAGAGCGGGCTTCCTCACTCCCGAGCGGCACCCGCCCCGATCGACCCGCCGCATCGAGGCGATGCTCCGGGCCGGAGGCATCCAGCGCGAGGTCCCGCCGGAGCGGGTCCTCGACGCCATCGAGGGCGCGGCGGCGAAGCTCCCCGGCGCCACCCCCGCGGTCGTCGAGCTTCTGGTCCGCCGCGTGCGGATGGAGGACGGAATCTCCTGGGCGCCGGTCGGGGGCGGCCTCGCGCTGCCTCACCTTCACACCCCCGTCACGCTCGGCCGCGACGCGGGAATTCTTTCGCTTCTTTTCCTGACCGAGCCTCTCTCGATCGCGGGGACGGGTCCCGACGGGCAGCCCGTCACGGGACTGCTGTTCTTCATCGCCCCTTCACCCCGCGCGCACCTGGAGCTTCTCGGCCAGCTCAGCTCGCTCTTCATCCGAGGCAGCCTGCGGCGTCTCGTCCTCGAGAGGGCCCCCGACGACGAGATCTTCGCGGCGCTGGCCGACGTCGACGCGGCCGATGAGGCCTCGCCGCCCGATCGGACGGCTCCCGGAAAGCCGGAGGGAGGGGGTTGAGCGCAGGTCCCCTGCTCGCCCTCTCGGGGATCTCGCTGCTGGCGGCCTTGCTTGCCGCCTGGCGCGCCCCGAGGATCTGGCTGGCCGCGACGCTCTCGGGCTCCCTCGCCGCGCTGGCCGGATCCGTCCGCGTGCTGGCGACGGGTGCCGGGTGGGACTGGCCCACGACCGTCCCTCTCGGCGGCGAGACGCTTCACCTCAGGATGGACTCCCTCAGCGCTTTCTTTCTCGCCCTGCTCGCGGTGCTCGGCGGCGCGGGCGCTCTCTACTCACTGGGGTACTGGACCGATCGAGAGCACCCGATCTCGGCGCCGCGCGGCCGGGTCTGGTGGGCGCTGCTGACCTCCGGGATGGGCTTCGTGCTCCTGTCCGCGAACGGACTTCATTTCCTCATCGCGTGGGAGCTCTTCACGATCAGCAGCTACTTCCTGATCACGAGCGAGCGGCAGCGGACCGGGGCGCGCTCCGCGGGATGGCTCTATCTGGCGGCCTCCCACGCGGCGACGCTCTGCCTCTTCGCCTTCTTCGCGTCCCTGGCGGCCGCGACGGGAAGCTGGGAGCTGGGACCGCTTCGCGATCAGCCTTCGCTCGCGCCGCTCTTCTGGCTGGCTCTCTTCGGGTTCGGCGTGAAAGCCGGGCTCTTCCCCCTGCACATCTGGCTGCCGTCGGCGCATGCGAGCGCGCCGAGCCACGTGTCGGCGATTCTCTCCGGCATGGCGCTGAAGATGGGCGTCTACGGGCTCTACCGTTTCACCGGATGGTTGCCGCTGCCCGACGGCGCCGGATGGGTCGTCGCCGCGCTCGGGACCGTGAGCGCGCTGCTGGGAGTGGCCTTCGCGCTCGGCCAACACGATATCAAGCGGCTTCTCGCCTACCACAGCGTCGAGAACATCGGCATCATCCTCATGGGGCTCGGGTTCTCGATGATTGCCGTGACCCACGGCCAGCCGGCGTGGGGGAGGCTGGCCCTCGCGGGAGGGCTCCTGCACGTCTGGAATCACGGACTGTTCAAGTCGCTCCTGTTTTTCGGCGCGGGCTCCGTGATCCACGCCACCGGGGAGCGCACGATGAGCCGGCTCGGCGGCCTCTGGCGCGCCATGCCGTGGACCGCGGGCCTCTTCGCGCTGGGCGCGGCCGCCATCGCCGGCCTCCCTCCGCTGAACGGCTTCATCAGCGAGTACCTCGTCTTTCTCGGGCTCTTCGACGCGGCGTCGGCCCGGGGGCCCGCCTTCTGGGCCGCCGTGCCGGCCGCGGTGATGCTCGCGATGACGGGCGCGCTGGCGCTCGCCTGCTTCGTGAAAGTGTGCGGCATCGTCTTCCTGGGCGCGCCGCGCACCGACGCGGCGCGGACGGCGCACGAAGCGGGCTGGCTGATGCGCGCCCCCATGCTTGCCCTCGGTGCCGCCTGCGCGGCGATCGGGCTCTTTCCGTCGTTCTTCTGGCCCGCGGTGGCGCGCGCGTCGATCGACTGGCGGCCCGACGGGGCACCGGGCGTGCCGCCGGCGCCGCTGGGCACGCTCGGCGCCCTGAACCTCTGCGTGGGCGCGCTGTCGATCGTGGCGATAGGAGGCCTCTGGCTTCGCGTGAAGGCGAACGGGCTCCACCGCGGCCCGACGTGGGACTGCGGCTACGCCTCACCGACCGCGCGCATGCAGTACACGGCGGGGTCGTTCGCCGGCATCATCACCGGGTGGTTCTCCGGGATCCTCCGGCCGCAGACCACGGCCCGGAAGGTCGAAGGCCTCTTCCCCGCGGAGGCAGGGCTCGAGTCGCGCACGCCCGAGACGGTCCTCGAGTACGTGGTCGAGCCGGCCGGCTCTCTCGTGATGAGAGCGGCGGGGGCCGTCCGGCGCCTCCAGCACGGACGCATCCAGGCCTACATCCTCTATCTCCTCCTGGGCGTTGCTGCGCTGGCGCTCCTCGCGACTCTGGGCGGCAAGCCGTGAACGTCGTGGCCTTCGCCGCGCTCCGGATCGGCGCGGCGGTGGTCGTGTCGCCGCTCGTGCCCGGGCTCATCAACAAGGTCAAGGCATCGGTCGCCGGAAGAAAGGGGCCGCCGGTGCTGCAGCTCTACTTCGATCTCGCCCGCCTCTGGCGGAAGGAAACCGTCCTCAGCATGGTCGTCTCCCCCTGGCACGTCGCCGGTCCGGCGGTCGCGTGGACCGCGCTCGCCCTCGCAGCGCTTCTCCTTCCGGCCGGGCCCAGCCCCTCGCCGCTCGCCTTCCGGGGCGACGCGCTGCTCTTCGTCTACCTTCTCGCGCTGGCGCGCTTCGCCGTCGCGGGGGCGGCGCTCGACACGGGCTCTTCCTTCGAAGGGATGGGGGCCGCGCGCGAGGTCAGCTACGCGGTCCTGGCGGAGGCGGCGATCGTCATCGCGATCCTCGCGCTGAGCCTCAAGTCCGGCAGCGTTTCCCTGACCGGGATGCTTCAGCCCGCGGCCGGCGCCGGGGCCCTGCTCCTGGCGCTTGGACTCTTCTCGGCCCTCCTCGCGGAGAACTGCCGGGTCCCCTTCGACGATCCCGACACGCATCTCGAGCTGACGATGATCCACGAGGTGATGGTCCTCGATCACAGCGGCCCGCCGCTGGCCGCCGTCCTGCACGGCGCGTCGCTGAAGCTCCTCGTGTTCTCCGTGCTCCTCGTCCAGACCGTCCTCCCGCTGAGCGCCCTGCCGCCGCTCGCGGCCGCCGTCGCGCTCGCCGCGTCGATTCTCCTGGTGGCGATCTGCGTCGGGCTGGTCGAGTCGCTGCTGGCGCGCGCCGCGTTCCGCCGGGTTCCGCTGCTCCTGACGACGTCGATCCTCCTGTGCCTCTTCGCGCTGCTGGTCATCTGGAAGGGGAGGGCGCCGTGGCCGATTCTCTGAACCTGCTCGTGGGCCTCGCCATGGGGCTCAACCTCCTCGCGCTCGCGAGCCAGAGGCTCCCCTCGATCATCCGCTTCGCCGCCGCGCAGGGGATGATCCTCGGCATCCTGCCGTTGATGATGGAGCACGAGCTGCGCCTGCTCGTCTGCCTCGTCGCCGTGGCGACGGTGGGGATCAAGGGGTTCGTCATCCCAGCCCTCCTCACGCGCGCGCTGAGAAAGGCGAACATCGATCGTGAGATCGCCCCCTTGCTCGGGTTCATCCCGTCGCTCCTTCTGGGAACGGTGGCGACGACGGGAGCGGTGGTGCTCGGCGGCGCCCTTCCCCTGCTCCCCGAGCACGCGCGCCTTCTCCTGGTGCCGGGGGCCCTCTCCACGGTCGTCTGCGGGTGCCTGATGCTCGTCGGTCGCTCGAAGGCGATCGGCCAGGTCTGCGGCTATCTGCTCCTCGAGAACGGCATCTACCTCTTCGGCATGCTCCTTCTGGAGGCGACGCCGCTTCTCGTGGAGGCCGGAATCCTCCTCGATCTGACGGTGGGGGTCTTCATCATCGGAATCATCGTGGACCGAATTCAGCGCGAGTTCGACACGCTCGACACGAGGAAGCTCTCGGTGCTTCGCGAATGATCGGCCTCGCCCTCATCGCACTCCCCGTGCTGGCCGCGGCCGCGGCGATCGTGTGGCCGTCGGAGCGCACGCGGCCGTGGCTGCTCCCCGTCACGGGCGCGGCGCATGTGGCGCTGACCTGGCGGGCGCTCGCGCTGGCCTCGCCTCCCAACCCGGGGCGATGGCTCGCGCTGGACGCCGTCGCGCTCGCGGTCACCCCGATGGTGTCGATTCTGTTCTTCATCTGCTCGGCCTACGCCGTGACGTATCTCCGGATTCGATCGGAGAGGAACAACCGTGTGTTCGTTGCGGCGTTCCTGGCGCTTCTCGGCTTCCTGAACCTCGCCCTTCAGGCACAGAACCTCGGCCTGCTCTGGGTGGCCGTCGAGGCGGCCACCCTGATGGTCGTGCCGCTCCTTCACTTCAACGGCACGGCCCGGGCCTTCGAGGCCACGTGGAAATACCTTCTCGTGGGCGGGACCGGCATCGCTCTGTCGCTGCTGGGCTCCTTCTGCCTCGGCTACGCCTCGCTGCTCACGAACGGATCGGGCGATCTCTCCTTCTCGGCGCTCGCGGCGCAGGGCCCCACGCTCTCGAAGCCGTGGCTGGTCACCGCCTGGGTTCTCCTTCTCGCCGGCTACGGGACGAAGATGGGGCTGGCTCCGATGCACACCTGGAAGCCGGACGCCTACGGGGAGGCCCCGGGCGTCGTCGGCGCGATGCTCGCGGGCGGCGTCACGACGATGGCCTTCGTCGCGCTGCTGCGCGTCCGCGGGGTGATGAACGCCGCGGGAGAAGGCGCGATGACGGAGCGGACGCTCCTCGCGATGGGGCTCTTCTCGATGCTCGTGGCGGCGCTCTTCCTTCTCGCGGCGAGGGACTTCAAGCGGATCCTGGCGTACTCCAGCGTCGAGCACATGGGAATCCTGAGCGTCGGGGCGGCGATCGGCGGCACCGGGCTCTGGGCCGCGCTCTTCCACGTGTGGAGCAACGGTCTCACCAAGGGCGCTCTTTTTCTGGCGGCGGGAAACCTCCGCCGCACGGCGGGGGCGCGCACCGTGGACGACGTTGCGGGGCTGGCCTGGCGATCGCCGGGCTCGAGCCGCATCCTCGTCGCGGGGATGCTGGCGATCACCGCGTGCCCGCCGTTCGGGCCGTTCTTCAGCGAGTTGGGGATCCTCCGTTCCGCGATCGATGGGCATCACGTCGCCGTCGCGGCCATCTTTCTCCTTTGCCTGCTTCTCGCGTTCGTCGGGCTGTCGCGCCTCGTGTTCGCGATCGTGGACGGGCGGCCCCGCACCGTCACCCGATCGTCGTCTCATCGCCTCCGCGACACGTCGGGGGTCCTCCTGCCGCCGCTTCTCTGCCTGCTCGCGTCGGTGTGGATCGGCCTGGTCCTGCCCGCGTCGCTGCGGGACGCGTGGACGGCGGCCGTCCGGCTTCTCTCGGGAACGCCGTGACCGCCTGCGGCGAGTTCGAGCTGCTGACCAACGGGGCGAGTCTTCCCTGGGCGCGGATCCCGGAGTGGCCGGTGCGCGAGTTCGTCGACGTCGCGGCCTCGGAGCTCGATCGCGGCGGGCGCCTGTGCGCCCTTTTCGGCGTCCCGGAGGGCGCCGGGGGCCGGCTGGTCTGCGTGGCGGCGTTCGACGCGGACAACACGCTCGCCGTCGGGCGCAGCGAGCCGATCGCAGGGTCGTATCCCTCGCTGACGAAGCGGCACGCGCAGGCGCATCTCTTCGAGCGGGAGATCCTCGAGCAGATCGGGCTTGAGCCCGCGGGCCATCCCTGGCTGAAGCCCGTGCGGCGGAGCGGCGGCACGGCCCCGGCGACGGCGGAGTTCTTCCGCGTCGAGGGAGGCGAGATCCACGAGGTCGCCGTCGGGCCCGTCCACGCGGGAGTCATCGAGCCGGGCCACTTCCGCTTCCAGTGCGACGGAGAGCGCGTGCTGCACCTCGAGATCGCGCTCGGCTACCAGCATCGCGGCGTGGAGCGGGCGCTGGTCGGGGGGCCGCACCGCTCGACGCTGGCGCAGATGGAGACGGTGGCCGGGGATTCGACCATCGCGCACGCCACGGCCCACGCCATGGTCGCGGAGGCGCTCGGGGAATCCGAGGCCCCCCTGCGCGCGCAGTGGCTCAGAGCGCTCGCGCTCGAGCTGGAGCGCCTCGCCAACCACACGGGCGACCTCGGCGCGCTCGCGGGCGACGTGGCCTTCCTGCCGACGTCCGCCGCCTGCGGAAGGCTCCGCGGAGATTTCCTGAACCTCACGGCGCTCGTCGGCGGCAGCCGTTTCGGTCGCGGCCTCGTCGTTCCGGGGGGGTTTCGCCGGGACGTCGAGCCCCCGCGATCCGCCCTCCTCCTGGCCGGGCTGCGGGTGGCCCTCTCCGGGGTCGAGGAGGCGATGTCGTGGTTGTGGGATTCCGGTTCCGTGCGCTCGCGCTTCGAGGGGACCGGGGCGCTCTCCGCGGAGCTCGCCGAGGAGATCGGGCTCGTCGGCGTGGCGGCCCGGGCCTCCGGCCTGGTGCGGGACGTGCGCTTCGATCACCCGGCGGGCTGGCACCGCTTCGCGAGCGTGCCGGTCTCGGTCTGGCCGGGCGGGGACGTGCTCGCACGGGGGCGCGTGAGGTGGCTGGAGATCCAGCGCACCGGGGCGTTTCTCGAGGAGCAGTTGCGGGGCGGGCCGGAGGGCGATCTGTCGGCGGCGTGCGGAGAGGCCTCGGCCGACACGCTGGCCGCGGCGCTGGTGGAAGGGTGGCGCGGCGAGGTCTGTCACGTCGCGCTCACCGACGCGCGCGGCCGGTTC
The DNA here is from genome assembly GCA_016195325.1 of Acidobacteriota bacterium. Taxonomy (NCBI): domain Bacteria; kingdom Pseudomonadati; phylum Acidobacteriota; species Acidobacteriota bacterium. The sequence goes on along the minus strand of JACPZX010000007.1, from coordinate 48,689 downwards.
CGGCGGTACAAGATCGTCGATCCATCGTTCCACAACTGGACCGGCGTCGCGATGGCGATGCGCGATCAGGCGGTGTCGGATTTCCCTCTCTGCAACAAGAGCTTCAACCTTTCCTACTGCGGGTTCGACCTCTGACATGTTCGCTCTCGAGACCCTCCTGCATCGCCTGCGCCACGGGCGCCAGACCATGGAGTACCCCGACGGTCCGGCCCCCGAGCTCCCCGATCGGTTCCGCGGGGCGTTGCGCGTGGTCCAGGAGCGGTGCACGGCGGGGTGCTCCGCGTGCGTCGCCGCGTGTCCGACCGAGGCCATCTCCCGGCCCGAAGGAAGCCCGGTCGCGCTCGACCTCGGCCGCTGCGTCTTCTGCGCGCGGTGCGTGGAGGTCTGCCCGGACGGAGCCGTCACCCAGACCCGGGATCACCGCATGGCGGCGCGCCGCCGGGAGGATCTCGTGATCGGCGGCGAGGGGGCGGAGCAGGCGCGCCTGGCGACGGCGCTCGACGGAAAGCTTCGCCGGCTCTTCGGCCGCTCGCTGCGCCTCCGGCAGGTGAGCGCCGGAGGGTGCAACGCCTGCGAGGCCGACACCAGCGTCCTCGGCACGATCGGCTGGGATCTCGGGCGCTTCGGCATCCAGTTCGTCGCCTCGCCCCGGCACGCCGACGGCCTTCTCATCACCGGCGCCGTCTCCGAGAACATGAAGCTCGCGCTCGAGAAGACCTATGCGGCCGTTCCCCCGCCGAAAATCGTGATCGCCGTGGGCGCCTGCGCCATCGCGGGCGGCCCCTTCGTGGGAAATTCCGGGATCTGCGACGGAGTGGGCTCGATCGTGGCCGTGGATTTGTTCATCCCCGGCTGCCCGCCTCACCCGCTGACCATCCTGGACGGTCTCCTGAGGCTCCTCGGGCGTCTGGAGGAGCGCGCGACCGACGGCGCTCCGCGACCTCCCGATCGCGGGCTCCTTCCCGGGCGCTAGGCGGCCGTTCCGTGGAGCGCGCGCGCGCGGGCGAGCGCGTCGAGGACGCTCCGGCAGATGTTCTCGCTCCCCACGATCTCGGCGAACCGGGCCTGACGCATCAGCCCGCGGGGCTGCGCCATGGCGGCGCACAGGAGAAGGGTGCGCCCCGAGGCGTGGAGGCGTTCCGCGAGATCCTCGAGGGCCAGCATCCCCGTCGAGTCGAGGGCGGTCATGTTCCGCAGCCGCAGGATGACGATTTGAGGCTGCGCGTCGATCGAGCCGACGGCCTCGTGGAGTTTGTCGGTGGCGCCGAAGAGGAACGGCCCGTGAATCCGGTAGATCGCGACGTACGGCGGGATGTCCTTGTCCTGGAGCGTGTGGGCGACGCCTTCGCGGACGTAATCGTCGGTGACGCGCGAGACCGTCGTCGTCGCCGCGACGCTCCGGATGAAGAGGAGGACGGAGAGGATCATCCCCGCCTCGACGGCGACCGTGAGATCGGCGAAGACGGTCAGAAGGAAGGTCACGAGCCAGACGGAGATCTCGGGCTTCGTGAGGCGCAGGAGCTGCGGGATCTCCTTCCACTCCCCCATCGTGTAAGCGACGACCATCAAGATGCCGGCGAGAACGGCCATCGGGACGAACTGCGCGAGAGGCGCGGCGACGAGGAGCACCGCGAGGAGCGTCATCGCGTGCACGATCCCCGCGACCGGCGTCTTCCCTCCGGTGCGGATGTTGGTGGCGGTCCGTGCGAGGGCGCCTGTCGCGGGGAGACCGCCGAAGAGGGGCGAGGCGATATTGGCGACTCCCTGCGCGATCAGCTCGACGTTCGGGTTGTGCCTGTCCCCCGACATCCGGTCGGCCACCACCGCCGACAGGAGCGACTCGATCGCGCCGAGCATCGCGATGGTGATGGCCGGTGACAGGAGATGCAGCGCGAGGTTCAGGTGGAATCGGGGGACGGCGAAGTGAGGGAGTCCCGTCGGAATGCCGCCGAACTTCGATCCGATCGTCTCGAGAGGCAGGCTCAGGGCCCAGGCGAGCGCCGTGCCGACGACGAGCACGAGGACGGTGCCGGAGATGCGCGGCACATACCGGCGCGTCATGAAGATGACGACGACCGACGAGGTCGCGAGGACTGCCGCCAGCGGCGAGAACGTCCCGATCCCGGCGGCGATCCAGCTGATGCGGCCGATGAAATCCCCCGGCACGTTCTCGATTTTCAGCCCGAGGAAGTCCTTGAGCTGCGTGCTCGCGATGAGGACGGCGATGCCGTTCGTGAAGCCGACGACGACGGGGCGCGGGATGAACTTCACCGCGGTCCCCATCCCCGTCGCGCCGAGGACGACGAGGATGACGCCGGCCATCATCGTGCACATGAAGAGGCCGTCCACGCCGTGCTCGGCGACGATCCCGGCCACGACGACGACGAAGGCCCCCGTCGGCCCGCCGATCTGGCAGCGCGATCCCCCGAGCGCCGAGATGAGGAATCCGGTGACGACGGCGCAGTAGATCCCCTGCTCGGGCTTCAGCCCCGACGCGATCGCGAAGGCCATCGCGAGCGGGAGCGCGACGAGGCCGACGGTGATTCCGGCGACGACATCGCTCGCGAAGGTGCGCCGATCGTACGTCCTCAGGCTCTCGAGGAGCTTCGGGGGACCGATCACTTATCGGAGGCTTTCACGCCGATCTTCGCGAGCTTGAGGCGGAGGTCCGCGAACGGGCCCGCGAGGAACGCGCTCCACGCCGTGTCGAATCGCGCGATCCCCTTTGCGCAGAGCTCGAGCAGCTCGCGCTGAGGCGCGGTCGGCGGGGCGTCGACGCTCTCGAGATCCGTGGCGAGCGACGCGAGGTTGCCGTTGAGCTTCGCCGGGTCGTCCTCGCTCTTCGCGGTGAGCTTCTCGAGATCGGCCTTCCGCTGCGCGACGCTCTTCGCGAGCGCCTTCGCCTTCGGGTCGTCCTTCGCCGCGTCGAGAAGCCTGGCCGTGCTCCGGCGCTCCCTCTCCAGATCGGTCGAGCGCGAGAGGGCGTCTCCCACCTTCCGCTGGAATTCGAGGAGCGGCGCGAGCGGCTCGCGCGAGACCTCGGCGCGCGGGTCCATCGCGACGTCGAGGGACCCCTCGGAGACGCCTGCGCCCGCGGCCAGCCGGATCCGGTAGGCGCCGGGGAGGACGAACGCTCCCTCGGGGAGGGCGGCCGTGTCCTTCCCCGGGACGGCGGCGATGGAGTACTCGTACTCGAGGGCGCGGGGCCTGGGGTAGCGGAGGTTCCAGACGAAGCGGTGGTGCCCGGGGGCGATCGAGATCTTGGGGCCCTCCGCGAGGAACCGATCGGTGAAGTAGACGTCCGCCTCGGGGCGCCCGGATCGATCGTCGCTCGAGAACCTCCGCACGACCTCCCCGGAGCCGTCCGCGATCTCGAGGGTGACGGGGCCCGCGACCCCCGCCGGAAGGACGTAGTCGAGGATCGCCCCGTCGGGGGGGTTCTCTCCGCGCGGCTCCTCGGCCGGGAGCGGCGTGTCCTTGTTTTGATTGCCCCGGAGGCGGTACGCGCGGGCCGGCAGCAGGAGCTTCACTCCGGCGACGGGCGACGCGGCGTTTCGCAGCGGCTCGACCTGATCGAGAATCCAGATCGCGCGCCCTTCCGTCGCGACGACGAGGTCGTTCCCCTGCACCCGCAGGTCGTTGACGCCCGTCGTCGGGAGGTTGAGCTGCAGGCTCCGCCAGCTCTCGCCGTCGTCGAGCGAGGCCCAGACGCCCCGGCTCGTGCCGGCGTAGAGCAGCCCCGGGCGCACCGGATCGGCGCGCACGACGCCGACCCACGCCCCCGCGGGGAGGCCATGCCCGATCTCCACCCACGTGGCGCCCCAGTCGTGCGTGCGCCAGGCCATCGGGCGGAAGTCGTCGAGCCGGTGGCGATCGGCGGCGACGTACGCGGTGGCGGCGTCGCGCGCCGGAGCGTCGATGAGGTTGATCTTGGTCCAGTCGGCCATCCCCTTCGGCGTGACGGCGGCCCAGGTCTTCGAATCGTCGCGCGTCAGGAGGACGCGGCCGTTGGTCGTCCCCATCCACACGGCGCCGTCGGCCGCCGGCGACGGCGTGACGGCGAAGATCGTGCCGAAGCCGCACGCGGTCGCGCGATCGACGGGGACCTCGGCGTCGCCGGCGCCGCATCCCGTGGCGTTCGGGTCGGCGCCCGTGAGATCGGGGCTCACCGTCTCCCAGCTCTTCCCGGCGTCGAGAGATCGGAAGAGGACCTGCGCGGCGGTGTAGATCGCGTGGGGCGGGCGCGGCGAGATCGCGAGCGGCGTGATCCACTCGTAGCGGTAGCGGCCGGTTCCCGGACGCGCGCCGTAGCTCGAGACGGGCCAGGGCGCGACGTTCTGCACCTGTCCGGTCCGCTCGTTCCATCGCGAGATGCGCCCGCCGAGCCCGGCGCCGTAGACGATTGCGGGGTCCTTCGGATCGGGGACGTCGCCGTCGCGCTCGTCGCCGCCCACGGGATGCCAGTCGCGGAACGTGATCTGCCCGTAGTCGCTTCGCGACGCGATCCCGACGGTCCCGGAATCCTGCTGCCCGCTGTAGATCCAGTAGGGGAAGCGATCGTCGAGCCCCAGCCGGTAGAACTGCCCGGTGGGCTGGTTGTACCAGCTCGACCAGGTCTCGCCGCCGTTGAGGGTCACGACCGATCCCTGGTCGGCGCCCACGATCATGCGCCGGGAGTCGGCCGGGCTGATCCAGAGCGCGTGGTAGTCGTCGCCGCCAGGCGAGCCCTTGGCGAACTGGAAGGTGCGGCCGCCGTCGCGCGACACGCGGATCGATCGGCCCATCAACCAGAGCGTCTCGGGATCCTTCGGGTCCGGCGTCAGGTTGCTCGTGTAGGCCGAGGCGAGCCCCGCGTCGGGGTGGATCTTCTGCCAGCTCCCTCCCCCGTCGTCGGATCTGTAGAGGCCTCCGCCGGCGACCGCGTGGATCGCCGCCCAGACGCGGTTCGACGAGCGGGTGGGAGCCACCGCGAGCTCGATGCGGCCGAGCGGGCCCGCCGGAAGCCCCTGCCCGCCCACCGGGGACCAGCTCTTCCCGCCGTCGATCGACTTGACGATGCCGCTCCCGGCGCCCACGGGCGGCTGGAAGTAGTCGAGCCACGGATGGCGCCGCATCTGCCAGAGCGACGCGTAGAGGACGTCGGGAAGCGCGGAATCCCCCGCGATGTCGACCGCGCCGACATCGGGGCCGCGATCGAGCACGTGGTCCCAGTGAGCGCCTCCGTCCGCCGTCCGATAGAGGCCGCGCTCGGCATTCGCCCCGAAGGCATGGCCGGTCGCCGCCACCACCGCCACGGCCGCGCTCCGCGGATCGACCCAGATCGCGCCGATGTGCCTCGAGTCGGCGAGCCCCACGCGGCGCCACGTCGCTCCGGCGTCGGTCGATCGGTAGACGCCGTCGCCGTCCACGACGTCCCATCGCTGCTGGATCTGCCCCGTCCCCGCCCAGATGACGTTCGCGTCGCCGGGCGCGACCGCGAGCGCGCCGATCGAGGCGCTTCCCTGATCGCTCCAGAGAGATCGCCACGTCACGCCGGCGTCGGTGGTCTTCCACACGCCGCCGTCCGCGGAGCCGAAGTAATAGGTGGCGGGATCCGAGGCGACGCCTGCGACCGCCGTCGCCCACCCTCCACGGAAGGGGCCGACCAGCCGCCACCGCATCTCCTGGTAGGCGGGATCGGCGGAGGAGGCGGAAGACGCAGCGGAAGGCAGTGCCACTGCGGCCACGAGCAAGACAAGGGCAAGAATGACGCGGCGACGGTGCATGGAATCCTCCCCACGGGTCAACGTGGGGCGGATGCTATCACCGGGACATCCGGATCTTTCGATCCGCCAAATGGTTGATGCCGCGGTTCCCGGCACGTCGTACAATGGACCTCCCTTGAGCCTCGTCCCGCCGATCGGGCCCCGCCCGACGTGAGGAGAGTGAGAAGAGAATGAGCCGCCATCGCCCCGTTGCAGCCCTCGCCGTCGTGATCGCCGTGGTCCTCGCCGTCGCTTCGAGGCCGCTCCGCGCCGCCTCGCCAAGCGGCTCCGAGTTCCAGGTCAACACGTACACCACCGGCTCCCAGTTCTCCGCGTCGACGGCGGTGGACGGAAACGGGAACTTCGTCGTGGTGTGGCAGGCCTACGCCCAGGACGGATCCGGTGGGGGAATCCGGGGACGCCTCTTCGACAGCGCGGGGGCGCCGCAGACGGGCGAGTTCGCCGTCAACACCTACACGACGGGAGACCAGGCGGCTCCAGCCGTCGCGATGGACGGATTCGGCAACTTCATCGTCGTCTGGCACAGCGACGGGCAGGATGGAGACTCGCGCGGCGTCTTCGGCCGGCGCTTCGACTCGACCGGCGCGCCACTGGCCGGCGAGTTCCAGGTGAACGGCGCCACGACCGACAGCCAGGAGTACCCCGAAGTCTCGGCCGATTTGAACGGGAACTTCGTCGTCTCCTGGCAGACCTTCGCCGGGTACTACAGCCAGGGGATCTTCGCGCGGCGCTTCACGTCGACCGGCGCGGCGAACGGCGCCGAGTTCCTCGTGAACACCTACACCCAGGGCTACCCGTCCGTGGCGGCCGTGGCCATGGAGCCGGCCGGCGCCTTCATGGTCGTCTGGAACAGCTTCGGACAGGACGGCGACGGTCCGGGTGTCTTCGGGCGAACCTTCGACTCGACGGGCACCGGGACGAGCGGCGACGTGCAGGTCAACCAGTTCACCACGGGTGGCCAGGCCGACCCCGCGATCGCGTCGGACATCCTCGGCAACTTCGTCGTCACCTGGGACTCCGGCGATGGGGACTACAGCGGCGTCTTCGGCCGGTTCTTCGACGGCAACGGCGACGCACTCGGAAACGAGTTCCAGATCAACACGTACACTCCGGGAATCCAGACCGGGTCGAAGGTCGCGCTCGTCGGCGGCAACTCCTTCGTCGTCGCGTGGACCAGCTACGACCAGGACAGATCCAACGGCGGCGTCTTCGCGCAGCAGATCGACACGGCGGGCGCGCCGATGGGCTCGGAGTTCCTGGTCAACACGACGACCGCCAACGGCCAGGGGACTCCGTCGATCGGCGGGGCCGACGCCGGGCAGTTCATCGTCTCGTGGACGAGCTACGCGCAGGACGGGGACGGCACCGGCGTCTTCGCGCAGCGCTTCGGCGGGACGGGCGGCGGCTGCACGGCGGGTGACGCCGACGGCGACGGCGTCTGCGACAACGTGGACAACTGCCCCGGCCTCGCCAACCCCGGCCAGGACGACGCCGACGCCGACGGCCGCGGCGACGCCTGCGACATCATGATCACGGCTCCTCTCACCGGCGCGACGGTCGCGTGCGCCGATCCCGTGAACGTGAGGCCGACGCTGACGTGGTCGCCGGGATTCTACGACCGCTTCAAGGTCGAGGTCTCGACCACCGCCGGGTTCACGAAGGGGACGGTCGTCTCGAGCGGGAGCACCCCTCTCAAGACGCCGACGTACACCCCGCCGACGAAGAAGCTCCGCAAGGCGTGCTCGCTCGCGATCGCCGCGAACGCGGGCTCGCCGGTCCTCTTCATCCGCGTCACGGGGAAGGACCTGAACGTCTCCTCGAAGGACCCGCACAGGACGACGTTCAGCGACGTCGTGCAGGTGCACGTCACGCCGTAGCTACTCGGGGAGGACCGACCACCAGATCGAGTTGAAGACGAACGGGAACGTCCCGTTCGTCTCGGCGCGGTGCTGAGGGCGGAAGCCGAGGAGCACGATCTTTCCCTTGCCGTAGGTCAGCGCGACCGCCGCCGCGCGGCGCGTCAGCCTGTCGGCCCCCGAGATCCACCCCGACATGAGCACGTCGCGCGGATCGTCAGGGTACGTCGCGAGGACGCGGCGCCCCACGTCCCCGGCCGGCGGCGCCGTCTCGAACACCATCGGCTTGTCGACGAAGAGGCCGATCTCCTCCGGAAGGCCGCGCGTCACCGGGTGATCGGTCATGACGCGCGCGCGCAGGATCGATCCCGGGCAACTGAACTCGGACGGCTTCGCCTTCGACAGGGTGTTCGACACCGGGACGTTGAACTGATCGATGACGTAGTCGCTCGCGGCCGAGAAGGCGACGAGCGTCCCTCCGTCCTGCACGAACGTGACGAGCGCCTTCGCGCCGTCGGCGCCGAGCCCGCCGTTGTACTCGGGAGGCAGCTCAACGAAGTACGCCATCTCCCCTTCCTCTCGCTTCGGCTTCCCGGTCGCGATCGTCTCTTTGGGCATGTCGGGGAGGAGGATGGCGTCGAAGCTCTGCCGCAGATTCCCCTTGACGATCGCCGCGTTGTCGAGGGAGACGGGGGCGAAGCCGTACTGCTCCAGCAGCCACCGCGTCCACCCTTCGTCCATCGACGCCGCCCAGGGCTTGTAGAGGCCGACGCGCGGCGCCGGGAGCTTCGTGAGCCCCGACGCCGCGACCGCCCCCGCCGTCATCTTCACCCCCGGGCTCGCGGCCCCAGAGGCGGCCCTCGCCGCGCGCTCGTCGAAATAGAATATCCCCGTCTGGTACGTCACGCTCCCGCCGCTCCGGAGCGCGGCGTTCACCGCCTTCGCGTTCTCGGCCCCGCCCGCCGCGAGCGAGGCGGCGCCCGCGGTCGGCGCCGCGGAACCGCTCGGCGTCCAGCGCGACACCTTCGCGGGCATCACGCTCTTCTCGACGGTCACGCCCATCATCAGCGGGAGAGACCAGGCGGCGACGTCGTACGGCCGCACGATGTCCTGCCCCGGGACGAGCTTCACCTCCGGGTACCGCTGCGTCCCGAGCATCTCCCGCGCGAAGCCGCCGTAGGGCTGCGCGAGCGGGACGTACAGATCGCCCCCCTCCGCCGAGAAGACCTCGACGCCGTGCTCGTCCATCAGCGCGCCGAGCTTCAGAGCGGTCGCCCCGTCGCGCTGCTCCTTCGGGATGCGGATCGCCTCGCCGGGGCCGGCCGCGGCGATCACCGCGCGGGCGCGCGCCGCCATGTCCTTCAGGATGTCGGCGCGGCGGTTGGCGCTCGCCTCGAGGAGGGCGTCGGAGGCGATGCGCTCGTAGTCCATGATGTCGCGGAGGCGCCACCACCCTCCCTTCCACGGGTTCGGGAAGTTCGTCTGGACCTCGTAGTCGACGAGCCCCTTCCTACCGCCGGCCAGCTCGTTCGGCTCCACGAACATCGGCGACGCGAGGCGCGCGGAGGCCACCTCGGTCAGGAGCCCCGAGACGTTCTTGAACCACGCGGTGTTCTTCGTGCCGCCGGGCCAGTAGGCGTCGAAGGCGTAGCCGTAGATCACGCCGCTCTTGTTCTTCTGCTCGAGCCGCCACGCCATCAGGGCGCCGAAGAGGTTCACCTCGCGCCAGATCAGCGGATGGATCGCGTCGGACACCGGCTCTGAGTACGGGGGGACGAAGATGCGCGGCCCCGTCGATCCCATCTGGTGCTCGTCGAGCCAGACCTGCGGGAACCATTCGTGGTAGACGGCGCGCGACATCGCCTTCGTCTCGGCCTGCGTCAGCATGAACCAGTCGCGGTTGTCGTCGTGGCCCGTGTAGTGATGGTAGAGCCACGGCATCCGGCCCCCCTCGTACTTCGTGCCGAGGTACTTCCGGTACCACTCGGTCTCCATGATCTGGCCGTCGGGGTTCAGCGACGGCACGAGGAGGAGGACGACCTCGGAGAGACGCCGCTTCGTCTCGGCGTCGTCTCCCGTGGCGAGGGCGTGCGCCCACTCCATCGCCATCTGCGTCGATCCGATCTCGGTCGAGTGAATGTTGCAGGTGATGAGGAGCATCGTCTTCCCCTCGCGGACGAGGGCGTCCACCTGCGCGTCGGTGAGGCCTCTCGGATCGGCGAGCTTCCGCGCGCTCTCCTTGAGCTTTTCGAGGTTCGCCATGTTCGCCTCGCTCGTGATCACCGCCATGATCATCGGCTCGCCGAGCGTCGTCTTCCCCAGCTCCAGCACCTTCACGCGCTCCGACAGGCGATCCAGCTCCGCGAAGTACGAGCGGATCTGCCGGTAGTCGGCGAGGACCCTGTCGGCCCCGATGTCGAGCTTGAGGAACTCGCTCGGGGTGGGGATCGCCGCGGCGCGGGCGGGCGACGGTGCCAGCAGAAGGGCGATCGGCGCGACGAGGGCGAGGGCGATCGAGGCGGCGGTTCGCGGGGACGGCGTTCGGATCATGACGGCCTCCGGTGGTGGGATGTGGCGGGTCGAGCGGGAGGGAGTTTACCGTCCGGCGTCCCGGGCGTGGAGATCCGGAATGCCGGCCGCAGCCAGGATCTGCGGCGCGAGGCGCTTCGCCAGACGCTCGTAGCCGGGCCGGCCGAGGTGCACGAGCTGATGGACGCTGAGCCCTCTCCAGTCGAAGCCGGCGTGTGCCTCGAGGAGCGGGACCCCTTCCTCCTGCGCGGCATTCCGGAGCGCCCCGCGAACCGTCTCGAGGCTCGCGACGGCCGGAGCCGGCAGGCTTGAGTATTCGATGGGCTGATCCACGAGCATGAGGCGTACGCCCGATCTCCTCGCGAGGAGCGCCGTCATCGCGAGGTTGTCGCGGTAGAGCTTGAGGCCGCGGGAAGTCGGGCCGTCGTGCGGCGCGCCGACATGGAGGCCGCCGAGATCGTCGCCGAGCGCGAATCGGAGCCGCGATGCGATGAAGGCGACGAGCGAAGACCGCATGAGGAGATCGCGGGTCGCGGAGCGCGACAGAGGGGCGAGTCTCACGGGGAGGTGGTCATAATCCGTCGCCTCGTCGAGGTAGAGGGCCATAAAGTCGTGATCGTTCGCGAGGTTCATCTCGACGATGATGTCCGGGTGCAGCTTGAGGAGCTGGAGGTCGATGAGCGTGAGGACCTCGTGGCTTGTGTACCCCGGCATCCCGGCGTTAAGGACGATCCACCCGTCGTCGCCCGCCGCGGATCGAAGCTCGCGTTCGAGGGCGGCCGGGTACGTCGCGTCGTTCGACCCGGCGGAGATGCCGTAGGTGCTCGACTCGCCGACGCAGACCACGAGCTGCTTCCCGTCTCCCCGATGCACCAGCTCCGCGACGTCGCGCGCGTCGCGGAATCCCGCATCGTCGTGGCGGATGTCGTCGAGGTCGGTGACGGCGTGCGCGCGCGGGACGCCGCGCCAGCCGAGGTACGGATCCTGCTCGTAGAGCCAGTACCAGTAGGCGCGCGCGTTGACGGTCCGCCCCCGCGCGACATCGAAGACACGGAGGCCGATATCGGCCACGAGAGCGGCGACGAGGACCGCCCCCGCGGCCAGGAGGAATCTCTTGCAGGCTTCACTCATGCGCGCCCTCCGTCGACTCACGTCCGGATCGAGGAACGAGGGTAGCCCCGCGGCCCACTTCGCGGTATAAGGTTCCGAGCGCCCGGCCCGGCGACCATCAAAGGAGACCCCCCGTGTCGATGACGAACAGAAGAGCCTTCGCTCCGCTCGTCCTTCTCGCGCTCGCCGCCGGCGTCGCGACGGTGATGGCGGCCCCCGGCGGGAAGAACCCTCCGCCCCAGCTCGTCATCACGAGCACCGAGATCACGATCGCCGGCGGCGTGCCCGCCACAATCGTCATCCGCGGACAGAAGTTCGGCGACCGGACGGGACAGGTGACTCTCGGAAGTCGGGATCTTCAGCCGATTCTTCACTGGGATGCCACGCTGATCGAGGCTGCGCTTCCCGCGGGGATCGGATCCGGCACTTTCACGCTCACCGTCACCCGCGGCCACGGCGCCACGCAGACCGACTCCATCGAGGTGACGATCGGAGCGGTCGGACCGCCGGGGCCGTCAGGTCCCCCGGGACCGGTGGGGGCGACCGGACCTTCGGGGCCGAGCGGACCAATCGGTCCTGCCGGATCCTCGGGGCTCGCGGGCGAGATGTGCCCGAACGGCCGCGCGGTCATCGGCTTCGACGCGGCCGGGGATCTCGTCTGCACGCAGGGAGGATGTCCGGCCGGCCAGATGTCTTGCGGGGGCCTGTGCGTCGACAGCCACACCGACCCGGCGAACTGCGGCGCGTGCGACAACGCCTGCGCGATCGGCGAGACGTGCAAGACCGGAACCTGCCAGCCCTTCCCGAGCGTCGTTGACAACTCCGCGCGCCTTGTGATCGACACGTTCGACGACACCGTCCTCGTCACGATGGGGCCGTCGCTCGACATCGAGAGGATTTCGGGGTTCGACGGGTTCGGGAGACCGCTCGACTCCTCGGGGCCGAACATGGAGGGGGACTTCGTCTTCGAGTACTCCGGGCCGCAGGCGAACACCCTCCAGGGTGTCCACGACAACTTCGTCAACCAGGGCCTCCGAGTGGACTTCAGCCTGATCGTCCGCGACATCGCGCTGAACGAGATCTTCCGCTGGAATTTCCGCGACTTCGGCTTGGCGACCATCGAGCCGGCCGCGGGAGGCGGGAAGCGGTACGTGATGCACCAGACGCACCTTCCCGACAACCGGGTCCAGATCGAGGAGGGCCCTCCCGCCAACCGCACCGCGTCGTCGAACAACCTGCTGACCGACACCCGCGTCGAGATCGCGGGGATTCAGACCGGGCCCTATCCCGTCGTGGTGGACGATCCCGTGAACCGCACCCTCACGCTGACGTACGACTTCGTCGAGGGAGGCGGCGTCCTCGACTGGGTCCGCGAGATCGCGACGCTCGGCACCTCGGGCGCGGGGCGGCGGGCGATGAGCGTCATCCGCGAGTCTTCGCCCGGCGTCGAGATCGGGAGAACCAATTACTTCGAGTGCTTTCCGATCCGCTACGAGAACTTCACCGGATTCGGCCAGCCGGAGAAGATCAAGGAGCGCGTCGTGGTCGCCTACGGATTCCAGGAGCCGGGGTAAATCCACCCCTTCCCCCTGCGGCCCCTACATATATATAGGCGTGCCCCGAGGTGGCCAACGTCGTATAGTTGCGACCGAAATCAGACCGTCCGGCCGCCGCTTGGAGGCGCCATCTTCTACTGGGGAAAGATGAGATACCTCACGACGTCGTTCGTCGTTTTGCTCACCGCGCTGTCCTCGCTCTGGGCCGTCCAGGCCCGAAGCTCCGCCATCGCCGTCAACGCCGCGGGGACGCGGGTCTGGGTCGTGAACCCCGACGCCGACACCGTCTCGGCGATCGACGCCGCGACCGACACGCTCCTCGCGGAGATACCGGTCGGCCGCATGCCCCGAAGCCTCGCGATCCACCCCGACGGCACGCGCGTCTACGTCGCCTGCGCGGCCGAGAACTCGGTGGACGTCGTCGACGCGGCATCGCTCCTCCTCCTGACGCGCATCCCGGTGGGGCGCGAGCCTTCCGGCATCGCCGTCTCGCCGAACGGGGAGCGCATCTGGGTGGCGAACCAATCCTCGGACACCCTCTCCGTCATCGACCCCGCGACGCTTTCCGTCGTCGCGACCGTCGGCGCGGGGGATCGCCCGCGCGCCGTGGCTGTCTCCGCCGACTCGACCGTCGTCGCCGTCACGCGGTTCCTGACCCAGACGCCGGGGCTGAACGGGACGGTGCTCCTCCTCGACGCAGCGACGCTTGCGACGCGCGCGGTGGTAAACCTCCCGACGCTCGCAGCTCCCCCCGGCGTTCCCAACATCATGCAAACCGCGGTCTTCCGCCCCGGCACGACCCTCCTCTGGCTGCCCATGGTCCAGTCGCAGACCGGGAACCCGGCGCTCGCGTTCAACACCACGGTGCATCCAGCCATCGCGCTCGTGGACCTTGCGACCAACCTCGAGATCCCGGGAACGCGCACCGACCTGAACGTCATCGTCGCCTCCCCCGCCGTCAGCCAGCCGGTCGGCGCCGACTTCACGCCGAACGGGCTCGTGGCCGTCGTCGCGAACATGGCCAGCAACGACGTCACGATCCTGAACGCCGGACCGCGCACGGAAGTCCGCACCGTCCTCGTCGGCGACGCGCCCCAGGGGGTCGCCATCACGCCGGACGGCTCGCGCGCCTACGTTTCGAACTACCTCTCGCGTGACGTCAACGTCGTATCGCTCACGCCGCCGGCGGCGGCGGCCGTCGTGCGCACGGTGCACGTCGCCTCTGAGGTCCTCTCGGCGAACCTCCTCAACGGGAAGAAGCTCTTCTTCACGTCGCGCGGGCGGATGTCCACGAGCAACTTCGTCGCGTGCATCTCGTGCCACCCCGACGGCGTCCACGACGCGCGCGACTGGGACTTCACCCCCAACGGCGAGGGGATCAGGAACACGACCGACATCCACGGCATCCAGGACACCGGCGCGGTGCACTGGACGGCGAACATGAACGAGCTCCAGGACCTCGAGGGGAGCATCCGCAAGGTCAACTTCGGCGCCGGCCTCATCCCCGGGACGCCGAACGACGCCTTCGGGGCGCCGAACGCCGGCCTCTCGCCCGACCTCGACGACTTCGCGGCGTTCATGGACTCGATGCAGCGGCTGCCGAAGAGCAACCCGACGTCGGCGCCCGGCGGCGGGCTCTCGCCGGCGGCCCAGCGCGGGAAGGCCCTCTTCGAGAGCCCCGCGCGGCGCTGCGCGTCGTGCCACGTCGGCGCGGCCGGCTCAGACAGCAACCGCCAGACGCTCGTGGTGCACGACGTCGGGACGCTCGCCCCCGGCGACGTGAGGGGCCAGAACGGATTCGACACGCCGACGATGCGCGGCCTCTGGGACAGCGCGCCGTTCCTTCACGACGGCACCGCCCCGACGCTCCAGGCGGTCATCGGACCGAGGAACCCGGCCGACCAGCACGGCGTCACCACGACGCTCACCAATCCGGAGCGGAACGATCTCGTCGCCTACATGCTCGCGTACGGGACCGACAGGGACGACGTCGTGTTCCAGCCGGCGACGGGGCTCCCCTCCGGGATCGAGCTGCCGATCTTCGTGCGCGATCAGTCCGCGAGCGCGCTCAACGTCAACGACCCCGTCGCCGGGAACCGGGCGCGCGGGCTCGACCTTGGACTGACCTTCAACGCCGCGCAGGTGACGGACGTGAGGGTGAGGCGCGCCGGCATCACGGCGGCGCTGCCGGTGCTGAGCGAGAGCGATCCCCTTCCCGATCTCATCACGGGCCGCAAGACGTACGCAGTCTCCTTCGGCGGCGACGTCCCGTTCCGGCTGAACGGGCCGCCGCCTGGAGATCTCGTCGCCGTCGCGACGTTCACGCTTCTCCCCGCCGCCACCGGGTCGATCCCCCTCGGGTTCGACGCCTCCGCGACGGCGCTCGTCAACGATCCCGATGCCGGCCTTGGCGCGAAGGACGAGAACCCGATCGACGAGACGCTCCGCGTGATCCCCGCGAGCCTCACCGTCGGCACCCCCGAAGTCGCGTCGGGGTTCCTCGGGGGGTCGGGGGTGACGGTGTCGCGCTCAACCGGCACGCTGAGCTTCGCGTGGCAGGACGTCACCGGAGCGACCTTCAACGTGTATCGGGGGACGCTCGCGTCGCTCCACGGCGGCGTCTTCGACCACGCGTGCTTCGCCTCGGGGCTCCCGGCCGCCTCGGCCGCGCTTCCCGAGGACACCGGGTCGTACTACTTCCTGGTCACGGCGAAGACGTCCTTCGGCGAGGGGTCGATCGGCACCGACAGCCACGGCGTCGCACGACCGAACGCGGCTCCCTGCCCGTAGACGCGGGCTGACGGCTCGAACCTGACGCGCGGCGCATGTCGCGCGTGAACGGCGTCCCCCTCGCCGGTCCCGCGGCGCGCTCATTTGCCCGTCCTGCGGCACGCCGCGAAGGTCGACTTGTTCAGTATCTCCAGCGGCTCGGTGCTCCTCGTCCGATCGCCCGGATCCTGGAGCGCGAGATCGGCTTCCCAGAGGATGTTCCGGAGGAGCACCCAGTGGAGGTGGGCGTCGAGGTGACGGGTGGGCACGAGGTCGTACCCCGTGGCGCTCTGGGCCTCAGGCGCCCCCAGGTGGTTGAGCCGGACGAACTTCAGGATGTCCCGCTGTGACGACGCCAGCCAGATCCTCGAATCGAAACGAACGGCGGCGTGGGTCAGAGGGCTCGGGTTCAGCGCCCAGCACTCGGCGATGAGTGGCGACGTCCTCTCGTCGTTCAGGACGTGCAGGGCGAGCGCGCCTCCGAGGGAGTACCCCGTCACGACGAGGCGCTTGCCGGGGTGGGCTTTCGCCACGGCCGACGTGTAGCTGGAGGCCTCGTCGTACTGCCGGTCGGACATCCCCAGATCCGCCGCCCAGTCTCGAAGCTCGTCGGTTCCCGCGAAGGCGACGACGACCTCCTCGACGTCGTTCGGATCGACTCTCGATCGCACCTCGAACGTCGTCGCCTCGAACCCGGAGAGCGCCGAGTCCGGGCGGGGTCGAACCTCGACGAGGCGCGCCGGCGCGGCGAACCGGTGGCAGACCTCCTCGGGCTTCTGCATGACGAGGGCGGCCGCGAGGGCGTAGAGATAGCCTCGCCTCGCGACCTCCAGCCGCCTCAGGGCATCCGTGTCCGCGTTCGGATCCGGATACAGGTACCGCTCGTTGCACCAGAAGTCGCCGGATTCGGACTCGACCCACTTGCAGGAATCGCCGCCTCGCGCAGACGCCGGTGCCGCCGAGGCCAGCAACAGGAGTGCCGCCGCCCATCGGCTCACCGCCCGTCGCCCGATCACTCCCACTCGATCGTTGCGGGGGGCTTCGTCGTCGCGTCGATCGCCACCGCGCCCACGGGCTCGAACGCGAGGATCGCCTTCGTGATCTCGGCGGCGCAGGCCTCGCCGACCCAGGCGGGGCGCGCCGTCATCGCCCGCTCGGAGTGGACGGGGCGAATTACCACCAGCTCCTGGCCGCGCCCGTCGAGCGAGACGGGAACGAGGACCGTCGGGCACTGCCAGACCTCGCGCATGAGGTCGTGCCGCTCGAGGGCGCCCATCACGATCGCGTCGATCTCGCGCAGGAGATCGAGGCGGCGGCGCGTGACGGTCGCCGGGACGAGGCGGGCCGTCTTCGGCGCGCGCCCGGAGAGCTCGAAGAGGCACCGGTTGAGGCCGTGGACCGTCTTCGCGAGGCTCGTCGCGACGGCCGTGAGCCGATCCCATCCGGGGAAGGGTCCCGTCAGCATCACGGGGTGCTCGTAGCTCCGGAGGTCGGCCTTCACGCCGACCGACCGCACGGGGAGCGGAAGGCCCGAGAGGCCGGTGCCGCGAAGGACCTCGTCGATCCCCTTCCGCAATCCGGGCTCGTCGTAATCGCCGGGGACCTCGCGCGCGGCCGCGACGCGGATGCCGAGACCCGGGCCCGGGAACGGGTGGCGATCGACGCTCGCCGGATCGAGGCCGAGCGCCCGTCCCAGCTCCCTCACCTCGACCTTGTAGAGATCCTTGAGGGGCTCGACCACCTTCCCGGCCCGCATCATCTCCTGGATGATCGGCACGCGGTTGTGGTGCGTCTTGATCACGTCGGCGCGCTTCGTGCCCCCCGTCTCGATCGTGTCGGGGTAGATCGTCCCCTGCCCGAGGAGGACATCGCCGAGGCCCAGTTTTCCCGCCTCGCGCTCGAAGACCTTCACGAAGGTGTCCCCGATCGCCTTCCTCTTCTTCTCCGGGTCGTCGAGCCCCTCGATCGCGCCGAGGAACTCGGCCGACGCGTCGACGTGCGTCAGGGACGGGCCCAGCCCCAGGGACTTCAGGGCCGCGACGACTCCCGCGCTCTCGTCCTTCCTCATGAGGCCGTTGTCGATGTGGAGGAGCCTGAGCTTCGACGCGCTGATCGCCCGCTCGAAGAGCTTCGCGCAGACCGTCGAGTCGACGCCCCCCGACGCCAGGAGGAGGACGGCGCGATCTCCCACCTCGCGGCGGAGCGCGGCGGCGCGCTCTTTCACCTGGTCCCCCACCGCCCAGTCGCGCGCGGCCCCGCAGATCGTCACCGCGAAGTTTTCGAGGATCCGGGCGCCGCAGGGGGTGTCGTCGACCTCCGGGTGGAACTGGAGGCCGTACTGCCTCAGGGCCTCGTTCGCGATCGCCGCGTTCCGGTGATCGTGCGACCGAGCCGCGCCGCCGGTCGAATAGCCGATCTCCTCGAACCCTCCCGCGAGGCGGGTCACGGTGTCGCCGTGGCTCATCCAGACGACCTCCTCGCGCTTCAGACCGTCGAAGAGAGGCGAGCCTTGCGTGACGTGGAGCGTCGCCGCGCCGTACTCGCGTCGCGTATGCTCGACCGATCCGCCGCCGTGCTTCGCGATCTCCTGGTGGCCGAAGCAGAATCCGAGGATGGGGATGCCGAGATCGAGGACGCCGCGGCTCCACCCCGAGTCCTCGTCGTGCGCGCTGAGGGAGGGGCTCCCGGAGAGGATGATCCCCCGGTAGCCGCGAAACGTGTCGACGGGATCGTCGGGCTCGCGGATCTCGGCGTGGACGCCGCGCGAGCGGACCTTCGTGGCGATCAGATGGGCGTACTGCCCGCCGAAATCGAGGACCGCGATGCCGCGTCGGTGCATGCACCCCTCCCTGCCGGGCGCCGCGAACCACCGCCCGGTGCGTTAGAGAGTGTAGACCGGCGGATCCTACTTGTGCTTCGCCTTCGCGCTTCCTGCGGCGACCGGCAGGAACGCGTGATCGAACACGTAGTCGGCGACCATGTTCCCCTGGTGGATCCCCTCCACCTTGTCGAAGCGCCAGTGGATGCCGAGGTAGATGCGGCTCTGGCCGTTCTCGTCCTCGGCCTGTGACAGGGTGGAGAACGAGCGGCTGATGATCGGCCTCACGTTTCCCGCGTTGTCGGTCGTGACGCCGTTGAACTCGTCCGAGACGAACGAGAAGGGGATCGCATCCGTGCCGTAGAAGTTCCGCAGCGTCTCGAAGAGCGCGCCGCCGAATCCCGCGTGGCCGGACGGGTACGCGGGGAACGGCGGGGTGAAGTTCGGTCCCGCGAGGTTGCTCGCGGGCGCGCACAACGGGACGTACGTCGGATCGCCGATCGTGTCCGCGTTCCCGTCACCGAGCCCGGTCGGCCCGGTTCCCGGATCCGACTCACGGATCCCCGTCACGGGGCGCCAGAAATCGTAGTAGTACTTCGACTCCCACACCGAGATCCCCGCGTCGGCCATCGACGTGTTCACGAGAGCCAGGAGGCGCGCGAGATCGACGAGGTCCGTGTGCATCTGCTCCGCGATCTTCATCGTGATCTGGTTGTAGAGGCGCGGCGGGGCGCAGAGGCTCGGCGTGCCGTCGTACGCCCAGTACGTCCCGATGACGGTCTGCTCCGGCGTGCGGATCGTGGGCGTCACGACGCCGTCGCCGCCGATCGCCTTCGCCTCGTTGTAGGCGGCGGTGTACTCCGCGCTGTCGAGCGCCGGTGGCGGCGGGACGCGGAACTGGTCGGACGAGGTGAGGACGAAAGGCTTCACGTCCCCCCAGTGCGCGCCGAGCGCGACCGGCTTCAGGCTGATCGGATCCATGCGCCACCGGCCCGGGTCGTTGCTCGTCGTCCAGCTCACGCCGATGATCGGCTCCGGGGTTTCCGAGCCGTCCCCCGTGCGGCGCGCGAGAATCTCGGCGGCGGCGCGATGGCCGGCAGCGAGGCCGTCGGCGACCGGGCGACCCCCTTCCGCGCGCACTCCCTTCATGTCGGCGTCGTAGAGGTCGTCGAGCCGCGACGTCTGCGCGGGGAATACGCCGATCAGGGCGTCGTGGGCGGCGGTTGCAATCGCCGCGTCCATCGAGGCACCCGGCTTCGCCCGCGGGACATCGCCGTACGGCTCGAAGGCCCCCGCGATCGCGTTCACCGCGTCGAAAATCGCGATGTGGACGATGGCCATCGCGCGGCTCGCGCGACCCGGACCGAGCTGCTCACCGGCCTGCCCCGGCATGTGATCGATGCCGCTCGCGTCGACAGCCACCTGATTCCAGTACCTGAGGCGCGGGAGCGAGTGCTTGAAGCGCGCTTCGGCGGAGTGGCCGGCAAGGGTCGTCGATTTCGGCTTCGCGTCGGCCGCGGCGACCGACAGGACGAGCAGGACCGCGACGAGCGTGAGCGATTCGATCGCACGGATGGACTTCTGCAGCATGAAGACACTCCTCCTGCGGGATGGATGTGAGCCCTGACGATACGCCCAAGGGGCGCCCGCGGCAACAGGTTCCACGCCGTCCGGCCGTGGGATGGGCGGAACGATTGACCCTCCTGGCAGCGCTTTCTTGATTCGGCCCGGCCCGCTACTTCCTCTCCCCCGCGAGGGCGCCGATCCGCGCGGCGAACCCCGCATCGAAGTAGATCGTGCGCACCGACCCGCCCTCCTTCGGGGTCCGGAAGGTGAGTATTCGGGTGCCGTCGCCGGCGATCGAGTACGTGTACGGCACGATCCCCTTGGCCACGCGATCCACGAACCGCTCGGGCCGGCCGGCCGAGAAGCCCCGGGCGGTCTCGACCGGCACCCGGTAGATCACCCCGTCGGCTCGGTAGAAAAGCTCCCGGCTGTCCCGGCCCCATCGGGGCTCGTCGCCGAGAGGCGTCGAGATCTGCCACCGGCCGTCCCCGCCGGGAAACGGACGCACGAAGACGCTTGGCTGTCCCCCCTCGTCGGAGACGTAGGCCAGCCACCGGCCGTCGGGCGAGATCACCCCCGCGTTTTTCTGAAAGGGCCCGGCCACGATCGGGCGGGAAGCGTGGGTTCCGCCCATCTCGAGCGCAAGGATGTCCTTCGTCACGGCGTCCTTCGACACCGCGTCGAAGAGAAGGGTCCGTCCGTCGAGGGAGAAGGAAGTCGGAACATGGATCCGGGACCCTTCGAACAGCACCTCCGCGTCGCGGCTTCCGTCCGCCGGCTTCCACTCGATCCGCCACGCATTGTCGTTCCGCTTCTGGAGCCGCAGGCCGAACGCGACGCGCGAGCCGTCCGGGCTCCAGACCGGGCCGACGATGAACTCGCCGAAGGTGAGGCGTGTGATCCCGCCGCGATCGAGATCCGCGACCCAGAGGTCCGAGACGCCTCCCTGACCGCCGACGAGCGCCAGCCGGTGGCCGTCGGGCGAGAGGGCGAGCTGGCTGTACGGGGCGGGAGGGAGGGGCACAATCGTCTCGGTGCCTTTCCGATCGATCCAGACGACCCCGTACGAGAGGACCGCAATCCCCGGTATCCACGTCGCGACCCCGCTCTGCGCTGCGGCAAACTGCACCGCCCCGGTGGAGACGTCGGTCGCGACCCCCTGCGCCACTTGAGCCGGGGTCCCCCGCACCTCCAGCGATCGGAGGTCAAACGGCACGGCGAAGATGGATCCCCCGCGCGCGAAGAGGAGGTAGCCGCCCGGGGCGTACCACGCTTCACTCGATCCCTCGAGGATCACCTTGCGCTCCCCGGTCGCTGGCCGCACCGCCTCGATGCGGGCGTCGTCGTAGAACTCGCTCGACGCCTGCGTGTCGCACGTGAAGAGAACCGCGCTGCCGTCGGGGAGGGCGTGGGGCCATCGATGCGTGCGCTCGTCGCGCCCGTCATCGAGCCGGGTCACCTCCCGGGCGTCGTCCCCGCCGCTCGCCGGAACGCGCACGAGCGCCGTGTTCGAGTCCCGGGCGAGATAGATGAAGCCGTCGCGGCTCCACGTGCCGCCGCGGAACTGCCCCGAAGTCTTCGTCAGCCGGACCGGCGGCCCTCCCCCGGTGGAGATCTTGAACAGAGCGGCGTCGCGCGTGAAAGCGATCCACTCGCCGTCGGGAGACAGGAAGGGACAGGACGCGTGCTCCGACTCCGCGAGGACTCTGGGCTCGAACTCGTCGCGATCGCGAATGAGGAGTCGCGGGATGGAGTCCGGGCCGATCACGACGGCGACCTGGATCCTCCCGTCCTCGGACATCGCGATCTGAGGGGACTCGGTGGTCGACAGCGTCAGGCCGTCGGGGATCGCGAGCGTCCACCGCGCGCCGGGCGCGGCATCGGACGTCGCGGGCCGCCTGAGCATCCACCCCGCGGCGGCCCCGATGCCGAGGGCGACGGCGAGGCCGGCGGCGATCATCCATGCGGTCCGCGGGAGCCGGCCGGGCGCGCCCGCGACGATCGCCTCGTCCGGCGCGCCGCGGAGTGCGTCGTCGAGAACGATCCGCGCGTCGGCGATGTCGTGGAGGCGATCGTTCGGGTTCCGCTGAAGGCAGCGTCGCAGGAGGCGCCGGATCGCCGGCGGCGTCGCGGCGGGGAGCGCGCCGAAATCGGGATCGCGTGTGAGGACGGCGGCGAGGGTGTCGCTGACCGTCTCCCCCGAGAAGAGTCGTTTCCCCGTCAGCATCTCGATGAGGACCACGCCGAAGGCCCAGATGTCCGCCCGCTTGTCGACCGCTTTCCCGCGCGCCTGCTCGGGGGACATGTACGCCGCCGTCCCGAGGATCACGCCGGCCATCGTCCCGGCGAGCGCGAGCGTCGGGGACTGCGACAGATCGCCCGAGCCTCCGCGGCCGCCCCCCGGGTCGCTCGCGTACGCTTTCGCGAGGCCGAAGTCGAGGACCTTCACCTTCCCGTCCGGCGTCACCCTGATGTTGGCGGGCTTGAGATCGCGGTGGACGATCCCGTTCTCGTGCGCCGCCTCGAGGCCTTCCGCGATCTGCTTCGCGATCTCGAGCGCGTCGTGGACCGGGATCGCCCCGCGCTTGAGGCGCTCGAGGAGATCCTCCCCCGCCGCCAGCTCCATGACGAGGAAGTGGACGCTCCGCCCGTCGTCGAGGGTCGCGGTCTCGAAACCGTAGAGGTGCGCGATGCCCGGGTGGTTCAACGAGGCGAGGAGCCTCGCCTCCCGCTCAAGGCGCGCCAGCCTCTCGGGCTCGGCGGAAAAGGCCTCGGGGAGCATCTTGAGGGCGACCTCCCGGCCGAGACGAGCGTCGGTCGCGCGGTACACCTCGCCCATGCCGCCCGCGCCGAGGGGCGCGACGACCTCGTAGAGACCGAGACGGGTGCCGGGCTTCACATCCATCGCCGCGGAGGATACCAGCGAATCGCCGAGCGGGGGACGGCGGTCGAACGGTTTGCATTTTGAGCGACGGTCGCTCAAAATGCATCCATGATCAAGCGGCTCGCGCGATCCGCCCTCCTCGATCGAATCGAGCGACTGTTCCGCGCGAACCCTGTCGTGATGATCCTCGGCCCGAGGCAGTGCGGGAAGACGACCCTGGCCCTTCAGCTCGCACGGCGCCGAGCCTCGGAGTTCTTCGATCTCGAGAACCCCAGGGATCGAGACCGCCTCGCCCAGCCGATGACCGCCCTCGAGCCGCTGCGCGGCTTCGTGATCCTGGACGAAGCGCAGCTCCAGCCAGAGCTCTTCCCGATCCTGCGCGTCCTGGCGGATCGACAACCGCTCCCCGCGCGATTCCTGGTTCTCGGTAGCGCGTCGCCCGATCTCGTGCGCGGTGTCACGGAGTCCCTGGCCGGGAGGGTGGCTCATGTCCACATGGGGGGGTTCGATCTCGACGAGACGGGGGCCGGCGCGTTGCGACGACTGTGGTGGCGCGGCGGCTTCCCTCGCTCGTTCCTCGCTCGGTCGGACGACCAGAGCCGGCAGTGGCGCGACGACTTCATCCAGACCTTTCTCGAGCGGGACCTGCGGCGGTTCGGCGTGCAGGTGGCGCCGGCCGCGCTGCACCGCTTCTGGAGCATGGCAGCGCACTACCACGGGCAGATCTGGAACGCTTCCGAGATCGGTCGATCTCTCGGCGAGGCGCACACGACCGTGAGGCGCCACTTGGACATCCTGACTGGGGCTCTTGTCATGCGACAGCTTCCACCGTGGTTCGAGAACCTCGGGAAGCGTCAGGTGAAGTCTCCGAAAGTCTACCTGCGAGACAGCGGCCTACTGCACTCGCTCCTGGGCATCCCGTCGTTTCCGGCGCTCGAGGCCCACCCCAAGCTCGGGGCGTCATGGGAGGGGTTCGCGCTGGAGGAAGCCCTGAAGGTCATCGGCGATCGCGACGCATACTTCTGGTCGGCGCAGTCCGGGGCGGGGCTGGATCTCCTCGTGTTCCCGGGAGGCAGGCGTCTCGGCATCGAGTTCAAGTACGCGGACGCCCCGTCGGTCACAAAGTCGCTGAGGACGGCGAGACAGGATCTGAAGCTCGATCGGGCCTTCATCGTGTCCCCCGGACCGGATTCCTACCCCGTCGACGACTGGGCCGAAGTGATTGGAATCCGCGACCTGCGCTCGAAGCTCTCGAAGGCATTCACGCGCGGCTCGAGGTCATCCGGGAAGACGCCGCGTCGCCATCGTTCCTAGGGCGCCGTCATGTACACTGCCGCCCCCCATGGCCCGACCCGTCCTCCTCGCGTGCGAAGGCGTCACCAAGTCGTTCGGCGGACCTCCGCTCTTCGAAGGGCTGACCTTTTCCCTCCACGAGGGCGACCACGTCGGTTTCGTCGGGCCGAACGGCGCGGGGAAATCGACGCTGCTCAGGATTCTCGGCGGCCTCGAGACCCCCGACTCGGGGACGTGCACGCGCCGGAAAAACGTCCGCATCGGATTCGTGCCCCAGACGCCGGTCTTCACGCCGGGGGCGACAGCGGCCGCCGTCGTGGCCGAGGGGCTCGCCGCGGACAGATGGCTCGAGGACCACGAGAGGGAGCAGCGCGTCGCCCTCGCCCTCGGCAAGGTCGGCTTCACCGACCCGGACGTCCCGGCCGACGTCCTCTCGGGCGGGTGGCGCGCCCGCCTCGCCATCGCGCGCGAGCTGGCCCACTCCCCCGACGTCCTCCTCCTCGACGAGCCGACCAACCACCTGGACATCGACTCCATCCTCTGGCTCGAGTCGGTGCTGAAGGACGAGGCGAGCGCCTTCGTCGCGATAAGCCACGACCGCTACTTCCTCGAGCGCGTCGCGCGGCGGGTCCTCGAGATCAACCGGCTGCACGCCTCGGGACTCTTCTATGCGGACGGCGCTTTCTCGGACTTCCTCGAGGCGCGCGACGCCGTGCTGAAGAATCAGGCGGCGTACGAGGAGACGCTCGCCGGCCTCGTGCGCCGCGAGGTCGCGTGGCTGCGCCGCGGGGCGAAGGCCCGCACGCGCAAGTCGAAGGCGCGGATCCAGACCGCAGAGGCGGCCATCGAGGAGCTCTCCGGGAGCCGCGCGCGGAGCGCCGTCTCGAGCGCCGGGATCGAGTTCACGGCGTCCGGACGGAGGTCGCGCCGACTCTGGTCGGGCGAGGGGATACGGATCGCCTTCGGCGAGACGACGATCATCGAAAACCTCGACATGCTTCTCGCGCCGGGGACGCGGTGCGGCGTCATCGGACCGAACGGATCGGGCAAGACGACGCTGCTGCGAGCGATCGTCGGGGAGATCGAGCCCGCCGCCGGAAAGATCGAGCGCGCGGAGATGCTCCGCGTCGTCTATTTCGATCAGACTCGGGCGTCGCTCGACCCGACGCTCTCGCTCAAGCGCGCGCTGGCCCCGGAGGGAGACGGGGTGATCTACCGAGACCGGCCGCTCCACGTCGCGGCGTGGGCGAAGCGCTTCCTCTTCCGCCCCGAGCAGCTCGAGACGCGCGTCTCGAGCCTTTCAGGAGGCGAGCGCGCGCGCATCGTCCTCGCGCGGATGATGCTCCAGCCTGCCGACCTCCTCGTCCTCGACGAGCCCACGAACGACCTCGACATCCCCGCGCTCGAGGTCCTGGAGGAATCGCTCCTGGAGTTCCCCGGCGCGCTCGTCCTCGTGAGCCACGACCGGCACCTCCTCGATCGCGTCTCGACGCAGATTGTCGCCCTCGACGGGCGCGGCGGGGCGCGGCACTACGCCGACTACGACCAGTGGGAGACGAGCCGGGCGACCCCCCTCACCAGGAGGGAGTCGGCGCGCTCGGCCGCGCCGAAAACGCCCCGCCCCGCCGCCCGGAAGCTCAGCTACCTCGAGCAGCGC
The DNA here is from genome assembly GCA_016195325.1 of Acidobacteriota bacterium. Lineage (NCBI taxonomy): Bacteria > Pseudomonadati > Acidobacteriota > Acidobacteriota bacterium. The sequence continues at coordinate 22,886 of JACPZX010000007.1, read as the reverse complement.
GAGTGGGCCGGGATCGAGACGGCGGTCCTTGCCGCCGAGGGGCGCGTCGCCGGGGCGAAATCGCGCGCGGAGGACCCGTCGATCGCCGCCGACGCCGCCCAGCTCCTGGAGCGCTTCAAGGATCTCGACGCTGCCCAGGCCGAGGTCGATCGCCTCTACTCCCGCTGGGCGGAGCTCGAGGAAAAGCAGCGGGGGATGGCGGAACCTTGAAAATCGAGCGGTGACCGCTCGAATTTCAAGTTTGAGGACGGACGTTCGCCGTAAGTTCGGGGTGCCATGAACGCCGGTTTGGCCTGTGCCGCACGTCGCGCCGGAGCGTCGGGGCTCCTGGTCCTCTCGCTCCTGGGCCTCTCGTGCGCGCGCCCGCCGGCGACGGAGGGCACGACCCGGCCGGCCGAAGAGCGCGACCCCGAGCGCCCAGACCGCGCCTGGTTCATCGGGCAGCGGATGTCGTCGGGTGAGCCGATTCCGGCGCAGGCCCGGGAGCGCGCCCTCGCCCGATGGAAGCGCTCCCACGATCGCGGCGCGGGAGGAGCGAGCGCGGGAATCACGCTCGCGACGGCGGCCGCAGGAGTGTGGACGTTTGCCGGCCCCACCAACATCGGCGGCCGGCTGACGTCGCTCGCGGTCGACCCGACCGATCCGAACCACATCTGGGCCGGGGCGGCGGCGGGGGGCGTCGTCGAGTCCACCGATCAGGGCGCCACGTGGACCCCCGTCTTCGACGGACAGCCGCTTCTGCCGGTGGGCGCCGTCGCGGCGCACCCGACCAGCCCGAACATCGTCTACGTCGGAACGGGCGAGGCGAACGGCGCCGGGTACTCGTACGACGGCGACGGCGTCTACCGCACGGCGGACGGCGGCGCGACGTGGCAGCCGATGGGGCTCGCCGACACGCACCGCATCGGTCGGATCGCGATCGATCCGGTGGACCCGCAGAGGATCTTCGTCGCCGCGGCGGGCGGAGTCTACGTCCCCGACACCCACCGCGGCGTCTATCGCTCTCTCGATGGCGGCGTGAGCTGGACGCAGGTCCTCTTCGTCGCACCGACGGCGGGAGCCATCGACGTCGCGATCGATCCGGGGAACCCCGTGAGAATCTACGCCGCGATCTGGGAGCACTACAGCACCCCGACGCATTGGATCGCCGGGGGCGTCAACAGCGGCATCTGGCAGTCGGTGGATGGCGGCGACACGTGGGCCCGCCTCGCGAACGGGCTCCCCGCCCCCTCCGGCAGCGTCGGCCGCATCGGCCTCGCGATCGCCGCGTCGAGCCCGCAGACCGTTTATGCGCTCTACCTCAACGACCCGGGCGCGCTGATGGGAGTCTACAGGACGGCGGATGCCGGCTCGAGCTGGGGGCGCGTCGACACGCCGGGGAGCCCGCCCCAGTCGATCTTCGGCGGCGCGGGCTACTACTTCGGTCAAATCCGCGTGGACCCTGCGGACGCCCAGGTGGTCTACGTGCTCGACGTCTACTGGTCTCGTTCGACGAACGGCGGCGCCACGTGGACGAACTTCGTGTCGGGGCTCCACGTGGACAACCACGATCTCGCGATCCTTCCGGGGCGGCTCTACATGGCCACCGACGGCGGCTTCTACCGAAGCGCGGACGGAGGGGGTACCTGGACGCAGGCCGCGTCGCTCCCCGTGTCGCAGTTCTACGATCTCGGCATCGATCCCTCGAACACGCTCGCGCGGTACGGCGGGCTGCAGGACAACGGGTCGGTGCGGACGAAGACCGGCGGCCTGTCGAACTGGGCGATGGTCAACGGAGGGGACGGCCTGCAGTGCGAGGTGGATCCGCTCGACTCGAAGCGGGTGTACTGCGAATCGCAGTTCGGAGGGATTGTCCGCTCGACGAACGGGGGCAACACGTTTGCCGGCGCGGTCTCGGGCATCGCCACGTCGGATCGCAGGAACTGGAACGCGCCGATCACGCACGATCCGTCGACGTCGCAGCGACTGTACACGGGCACCACGCGCGTCTATCGCTCGACGAACGGCGCGCAGAGCTGGGCGGCGATCAGCGGCGATCTGACGAACGGGCCGCCGGCGCTCGCCTCCCAGGCCCGCGGCGGCGCCCCTGCCTCCTCGCACCTCGCGAGCACCGTCGCGGGGACGATCACGACGATCGCCGTCTCGCGGATCGACTCGAACATACTGTGGGCCGGCACCGACGACGGGAACGTGTGGGTGACGACGAACGCCGGCGCGCTGTGGACGCAAATCGACGTTCCGGGCCGCAGCGAGTGGGTCACGCGCCTCGAGGCCGATCCCTTCGCGACCGGGGGCGCGTTCGTCACGTTCTCCGGATACCGCGACGGATCCCCGCTCCCGAGGATCTTCAGGACCTCCGACTACGGAGCGGCGTGGGCGGACATCAGCGGCGGGCTCCCGGATGTCCCGCTGAACTGCGTCAGCGCCGACCCGGCGGCCGACGATCGCGGGAGGATCTTCGTCTGCAGCGACCTCGGCGTGGAAGTCAGCGACGACTTCGGCGGGCGTTGGTCCATGCTCGGCAGCGGCCTCCCCGGCGTGGTCGTTCACGATCTCGATCTCATCGCGTCCACGCGTGAGCTCTTCGCGGGAACGCACGCCCGCGGGATGTACCGCTTCGACCTGACGCAGCTCGGGCCGGCCGACGCCGACGGCGACGGCTCGAACAACCTGACCGACTGCCGCCCGAGCGACCCGGGCGTCTTCGCCGCACCCGGCGAGGTCACGGGACTCGCCTTCGCGGCCGATCGGATCACGCTGGGCTGGAACTCCGCGGCGCCGGCCGCGGGCTCCGCGACGGTCCACCAGGTCTTGCGCGGCGGCGTCACGGGGCTGCCGGTCGGCGGCGCGGGCGAGAGCTGCCTGAGCACGGGGACAGTGGCCACGTCGCTTGCCGACTCCGCCGTCCCGCCGGGCGGCATGGCGTTCTGGTATCTCGTCCGCGCGGAGAACGCGTGCGGCGCCGGCGGCTACGGCCTGACGAGCGCTGGATCGCCGCGCGCGAGCGGCGCGTGCCCGTGAACCCGGCCAAACTTTCGTTGACGTCGACACGAGATCGGCGTAGATTCCCGCCATGCAACGAGCCTCCCACCTTCGACCGGCGATCTCGTCGACCTGTTGTTGTCCCTGCGTGAGCGGGGATGGAGGAATCCGGGACTGACCCACTGAGCTGATCGACTCCCAGAGAATTTCAAACCCGCTGACGGCGCTCCCGGAGGCGGGTTTTTTTGTTGCCTGATTCGGGGACGCCGGGCATTTCGGAGGACCATCCGATGACGCCAGCGCTCCCTCTCGTTGTGTACTTCGAGCACCCCGACTGGTTCCGCCCGCTGTTCCAGGAGCTGGAACGCCGCGGAATCGCCTTCCGGAAGATCGACGCCGGCAAGCATCACTTCGACCCCGCGTCCCCCGGCCCGGTCGCCGAGATTTCCCTCTTCTTCAATCGTATGAGCCCGTCCGCGTGGAAGCGCGGCAGGCCCGGGGCGATCTTCCACACCCGGGATCTCCTCGGGCACCTGCAGGGGCTCGGCGTTCCCTGCTTCAACGGGTACGACGCGTTCGTCCTCGAAACGAGCAAGGCGCTCCAGGTGTCGCTCCTCGCGCGCCTCGGGCTTCCGGTGCCGCGCACGAGGGTCGTGAACCACGTTGGGGGTCTCGCGGAGGCGGCCCGGGAGCTGGAATTTCCGCTCGTTGTGAAGCCAAACATCGGAGGGAGCGGCGCCGGCATCGTCCGGTTCGACCGCCCGGACGATCTGGCCCGGGCCGCGGATGACGGATCCATTTTCCCGGGCATCGACGGCGTCCTGCTCCTCCAGGAGTACCACAGGCCCCGGAACTCGAGCATCGTGCGCATCGAGACGCTCGAGGAGGACTTTCTGTACGCGATCCGCGTCCACATGGGGGAGAACGCGGGGTTCGATCTCTGCCCGGCGGACATCTGCAAGACCGTCGACGGCTCCAGCCTCGAAAGCGCGGCCTGCCCGGTGGGCGCAGAGAAGGCCGGGCTGACGGTCGAGCGCTTCGCCCCTCCGCCGTGGCTCGTCGAAGGGGCCCTCACGATCGCGCGAGAAGCCCGGCTCGACGTCGGAGGGATCGAGTATCTCGAGAGCGAGAGAGACGGCATGTTCTACTTCTACGACGTCAACGCCCTCTCCAACTTCGTCGCGGACCCGGTGCGCGTCGTCGGGTTCGATCCGACGTCGCGCCTCGTGGACGCGCTCCTCGCACGCGCCGGCGTCGCGGCGGGCCCCGGCGCGGAACGCGTCTCGGCGGGGAGGCACCCGTGAGCCTCCGGTTCGGGTACTGGCTTCCCGTCTTCGGGGGATGGCTGCGCAACGTCGAGGACGAGGGGATGCCGGCGACGTGGGAGTACGTGCGCGACCTCGCCGTGCGCAGCGAGGAGCTCGGGTTCGACCTGACGCTGATCGCCGAGCTAAACCTGAACGACATCAAGGGGCCCGAAGCGCCGTCCCTCGACGCGTGGAGCACGGCGGCGGCGCTCGCGGCGGTGACGCGGCGTCTCGAGATCATGGCGGCCGTGCGGCCGACGTTTCACCATCCGGCCCTTCTGGCGAAGCAGGCGGCGAACATCGACAGGATTTCGGGAGGACGCCTCTCCATCAACGTCGTCTCGTCCTGGTGGAAGGACGAGGCGACGCAGTACGGCGTTCCCTTCGACGTCCACGACGACCGCTACGCGCGCACGGAGGAATGGGTGACCGTGGTGAAGGGGCTGTGGACGCGCGAGCGCTTCCACCACCAGGGTCGGCTCTACCACATCGACGACGCTATCCTTTCGCCCAAACCGGTGCGGCGGCCGTGGCCGACGATCTACGCGGGCGGGGAGTCTCAGGCGGCGAAGAATCTCATCGCGAGAGAAGCCGACGCCTACCTGATGCACGGCGACGCGCCGGACAGGGTGCGTGAGAAAATCGAGGACATGCGGCGCCGGCGCCAAACGCTCCTCCCGGAGGCTCCGCCGCTGACATTCGGAGTCGCCGGGTACGTCGTGTGCCGGGGGAGCGACGCGTCGGCGCGGAAGGAGCTTTCGCGCATCACGGATGTCAGGGCCTCGGCGGCCGGGTACGCCAATTACGAGCAGTGGCTCGCCGGCACGCAGCTCGAGCAGCGCGTGAGCCTCGAGGACTATTCGGTCTCCAATCGCGGCCTCAGGAGCGGGCTCATCGGGACTCCGGAGCGCATCGCGACGCGCCTCCTCGAGTTCGAGGCGTCGGGCGTGGACCTGGTGCTGCTGCAGTTCAGCCCGCAGGCCGACGAGATGGAAAGGTTCAGCGCCGAAGTCATGCCGCTCGTGACAGGATGTGGACACGTTGAGACGCACGCGGCCAGCCGACCATCCCCGTCCCGCGCGGGCTGACGCCGGCTCGCGAGGGATCTCCGGCGCCATGAGCCCGGGTCATCGCGATCGGGACGGCCCCCGCATCGCGGCGCGCAAGGTTTCCAGAAAACTCTCGACGCGGTAGGGCTTCTGGATGAACCCGGCGATCCCCTTGCCGGCGAAGCGCTTGATGACGTCCGTCTCTGAATAGCCGCTCGAGAGGACGACGCGCGCCTCGGGACTCACGCGATGGATCTCCTTGAGCACTTCCTCACCGTCCATCTCCGGCATGGTGAGGTCGAGGATGACGAGGTCGATCACGTCCCGGTGATCTCCGAAGACATCCAGCCCCTTCCGGCCGTCCTCGGCGAGCAGGACATCAAAGCCCATGCTGCGGAGAATGGATTCCGCGACGGCTCGTACGCCCTCCTCGTCGTCCACGACGAGGATCGTACCGCTTTCTTTCGGCCCGAGGACGGGGGCGGGTCGCACCGTCTGATTCGGCACGACATCGCCGGCTTCGCGCGCGCCGGCCGTTGCCGGCAGGAACACCTTGAAGTTCGTCCCTTGCCCGGGCGCGCTCCGCAGGGCGATCGCGCCAAGGTGGCCGCGCACGATGCCGTGCGTCGCGGCGAGCCCCAGCCCGCGGCCCGTGAATTTCGTGGAGAAGAAGGGGTCGAAAATCCTCGCGCGCGTCACCTCGTCCATCCCGCAACCCGTGTCGGCGACTTCGACGAACACGTAGCGTCCCGCATCGAGCCCTTCCCCGAGCAGGGCTTCGCTCAAGTCCCTCGCGTCGAGATCCGCGGCGCCCGTCGTGACCGTGATCGTCCCTATCCCGTCGCGGATCGCGTCGGAGGCGTTCGTGATCAGGTTCATCACGATCTGTCGGAGCTGGCCCGGATCTCCCATCACGGCGGGCAAGCGCGCGGCGAGGTGGCACCGAAGCTCGGCCTTCTTGGTCACGACGGATTCCAACAGGTGCGTCATCTCGGCGACGAGGCTCGACAGATCGATCGGCTCCGCGACGAAGCGTCCCTTGCCGGTGTACGCGAGCATCTGGTTTGTCAGGTCCGCCGCCCGGCTCGCGGCGATCTCGATTTGGTGCAGACGCGACCTCACCGGCGAGGAGTCCGGAAGATCCGCGACGGCGAGCTCGGCGTTCCCGAGGATGACGACGAGAAGGTTGTTGAAGTCGTGCGCGACTCCGCCCGCGAGCACTCCCAGGCTCTCGAGCTTCTGCGAGTGCCAGGTTCGTTCTTCCATCTTCAGGCGATCCGCCTGCGCGCGCTCGCGTTCCGCGATTTCCCGCTTGAGCTCGACGTTCGCGAACGAGAGCTCGGCGGTCCGCCCCGCGACTTCACTCTCGAGCGCTTCCTTCGCGCTCTGAAGAGCAGCTTCGGCGCGCCGGCGCTCGCCGATTTCTCTTTCGAGGTCGCGATTGACGACGGCGAGCTGACCGGGGCTCGGCAGCTTCAGCGCGCGGGGCAAGAGCGGAATGAGGGCCAGGCCTGTCGCCATCGACACGACTCCGGTCAGCAGCTTGATCACTCCCGAGAGTCGGTAGACGGGGTTCCAGACGGTAATCACCTCCATGACGTGCGTCGTGCCACAGCCAAGGATGAACACGCCGAACATCACGAAGATCCACGGGAAAGCGAGATCGCGCCTCTTGCGCACGAAGTAGATGAGCGCGACCGGGATGGAATAGTAGGAGAGCGCGATCAGGCTATCGGAGAGGACGTGAAGCCAGACGATCGACGGCTGCCAGAAGTAACAGTGCCCGTGGGGCACGAAATCGGCGTTGAAGATGTTTCGAAGGAACTCGAACATCGCGACATCCTCCGTGACCGCGGCGGATCCCGAACCAAGGAAGCAGCCTGGATGTCATCCTATGGCTCCACCGTACGGCCGTTACCGCGTGCGTCATCGCGATCGTGATCGTCCCGGGGTCCGCAGCGCCCCAACGATAGTGAGCTCCACCATCATGCTATTCCAGTGCCTATATTGCAATTCTCAGAGATGACACGCGGTGGAGTCACTCACCCGGGGAGGAACGTCCGCGCGCCCGATCGCTCATCCGCTGCCGCGCGATGAGCTGGCGAGGACTCTGGAGACCAAACTGATCAAAGCCGGAGGTGACGGCGGGGCGCCCTACATGAGATTCCGCGTGTGGAGCGCGGAGAGCGACTTGGCCTCGACCGACGTGAAGCCGAGCCGCTCGAGGCGGCGCCGGCGGCCGGTGTCCATGTCGCTCTGAAGCCCGAGGACGCGGTCGAATCCGGCGGCGAGGTCTTCGGGCTCCCACGATCCGGCGGCCAGCACCACGAGCGCGTCGAAGACCTCCTCGTTGAGGCCGGCCGTGTGCCGCAGCGCGTCGTGCCGCCTCACGACGGCGGCGGCAAGACGCGGGCGCAACCCCGGCTCACGGACGACCTGGCGCTGGAGGTGCGCGAGACCGAACGCGACGTGACGGGCCTCGTCCTGCGCCGCGAGGCGCGACACCCGGCGCGTCACCGGATCGGGTCCGTGGGCGTCGAGAAACCTCAGGAGTGAGAGGAACGAGCCCTCTCCCAGCACCGAGAGCAGGAACGATGCGAGGGCAAAGTCACTCTCCTCGATCAGAGTCTTGAGCGAGGCCTGGCCCCCGGCCGTCGAGAGGCCCAACTCCTTTCGCACGAGAAGCGCGCGGCGGGTGAAGACCTCGACGTGGCGGGCTTCGTCGGCCGCCTGGATCGCGAGCAGCTGGACCACCTCACGAAAGTGCGGGTGGACTTTCGCGAGGAACGAGGCCGGGATGATCAGAGCCGCCATCTCGTTCTCGATGAGGTAGGTCATCACCTGGACGACCGCCTCCTCGATCTCCTCGGGGTGGGTGATCGGCGCGCTCCAGTCGATGGCCGTCGCCGGATCCCACTGCGCGGCGGCGGCCTGCGCGTAGAGCGAGGCGGCCTCGTCCGCCCAGACGGAGTCTTTCAGATTGAGCGGAAACTCGAAGGCGGGGCTCCCCTGCTCGACGCGTGCGCCGCGGGCCGCGAGCCCCCAGCGGGGCGAAGGATGATCGACGACGGCCCCGGCCGCCGCCGGGTCGGGAGAGCCCGCCGTCTCCGCCCCGCTCCACCTACCGACCTCCGCCCCACCGCGCGTGACGATCGCCACGATCGAGCCCGGCGGAGCCCCTTCGCCGGGGGCGACGACCTCGAGCTCGTGACCGCGCGCGCGGCACCACCCGCGCAGGTGCACGGCGAGCTCCGGGCTGCGGCCGGCCACCTCGAGACGGTCGCCCACGGGGATGTCGCGAAGCCCCCGCTTCAGAAGCAGGTGCCCGCCGCGATCGAGGCCGAGATCTCCCAGGTCGATCCGGGGCCTCGTCACGCTCACGGCGCCATCCGGGCGATCCATCCCTCGAGCGTCCCGAAGGCGTCGACCGCACGGTTGAGCTGGGCGTACCCCTCGACGCGCCCCGGAAGCCAACGCTTCAACCCCTCGAGATCGAGAAGCGGCCTCACCGCCGGGTCCTCGTACGTCATGCCGAGCAGGAGATCCACGAACCGCCGGACGAGATCGGCCGGCGCCTCGTCCAGGACCGTGAAGTTGCAGTGGTCGAAGGGCGGGGTCTGAGCGAGAACGCGCGTCGAGCCCGGCGGCAGCGTCCCTTCCTGCGCAAAGGCGAGAAGGTTGGCGTCGAGGAGACACGCCGCGTCCGCGCGCCCCGCCATCAGCGCGCGCGCCGCGTCGCGTTCCCCGCCGACGTGATCGCCGTGCTTTCCGACGAGCACGTCGTGCCTCTCGAGGCGGAAGTCCCGTTCGGGGCGCGGGCCGGCTTCCGCGATCAGGAGAAGAGGGATGAGCGTCGCCTGCGGCGAGTCCGACGCACCGACCGCCACCGACTTGCCGGCGAGGTCCCCGAGCGACCGGATCTTCGAGCCGGCCTTCACGACGACGATCGAGGTCAGGTCGCGATCGGTGTCGCGCATCGCCAATGCGCTCGCCCTCCTCGAGACGCGCAAGGAGGCACGCTCCGCCTCGATCCAGGCCAGCGGCGAGTTCCACGCGACCTGGACCTCGCCCGAGAGGAGCCCCTCGACCTGCCGCTCGTAGTTCGAGTAGAGGACGAAATCGAACGGCAGATCCCGATCGAGGAACCAGGACTTGAATCCCTCCCAGATCGTGACGACCTTGGGATCGTACGCGACGGCGCCGAGGATCAGGGTCTTCATGCGCGCGCCCGTCAGAACAGCGGCAGGCCGCACGCGGCCTTGCCGATGAAGTCGTAGAGCTGGTCGGTGGTCGGCGCCATGACGCTCGCGGCCTGCGCGTCGCGGAAGTACCGCTCGACGGCGACGTCCCTCCGGTAGGCCGCCCCGCCGCAGACGCGCATCGCCGTGCCGAGCACCTCGAGCGCCGTCTCGGCCGCGGCCGCCTTGCACTCGAGGACACGCAGCATCGCGTCCTCGCGTCCCGACTCGACCGCGTCGATGGAGTCGAGGAGGAGCGCGCGGGCCATGTCGGTCCGCACCCGCATGCGCGCGACGTAGGCCCGGATCGTCGGGAGATCGGCGAGCGACGAGTCGATGTGGGCGTAGCGGCTGCCGGCGGCATGGCCCGCCGTCCGTGCCACCGCGGCTTCCATCAGCCCCACGGAGAAGGCCGCGTTCATCAGATTGAAGGCGGGGAGGACGGTCTGCATCATGATCGCGAACCCCTCGCCGTCACCCCCGAGGCGCGACGCCTCCGGAACGACGACGCCCTCCGCCGTCACCGCGCGCGAGTCGTTTCCCCGCAATCCCAGCCCGTCGTAGGGCGCCGGCATGCGGATCCCGTTCCAGTTCGAAGGGACGAGCCAGAGCGTGCTCGCCCCCTCCGCCGCCACCGGCCGGCTCGACCAGACGTAGGCCGTCGCGCTCCCGGCGGAGGTGATCCAGCTCTTCTGGGCGTTGAGGATGACCCGGCCGGCCGCGGCCCGCGTCGCGGTGCTCGTGGGCGCCCAGAAGTGGCTGCGCGATCCCGATTCGGAGAAGGCGAGCGTGCTGAGGTGCCGCCCCGAGGCGATGGCCCGGCGAACGTCGTCGGGGCCGTGCTTCTCGATGACCGCCGTCCCCGCGTAGTGCATCGCGAGGACCATCGCCGTCGACCCGCACTCGCGGGCGATGCGCTCGACGGCGAGCGCCGCGGCGCCCACCGTCAGCCCCATCCCGCCGACTTCGCGGGCGCTGACGAGACCCATCAGCCCGCCGGCGGCGAGCGCATCCATGGACGCTTTCGGGAAGGCGGCGGTGCGATCGACGGCCTCGGCGTGCTTCGCCACGACGTCGGCCGCGAGGACGTCGACCTGCTTCTGAACTGCGGGATTGGGCTGCGGCATCGCTGACGCTCCATGCTCGAACGCCCCGCTCGAGGCGGCCGGCGTGTCGAGCGGGCGTCAGCCTCGGGTGAGGGGCCTTCGAAGGCGGGGCCTGAGTCCCTCAGGCCATGTGATGGTTCAGTGCCGGATCGGTGTCGTCATCGGGTTCCTCACGGCGCGGGCCGGCATTGGCCTCGCGACCCGGCGACTATAGCCGACGGGCGCGGTGCGCTCCATCATCGCCCGCGCGCTGGAGACGGCCGGCCGTTGTCTACTTGAAGTTCGTGATGAGAACGACGTCGGTCGTGATGTCGCCCCGCACGAGGTAGAGCTGCTTCCCGTCGGCGGACCAGTCGTAGCTGAAGACGTGGCCGGTCTTGAATTCGGTGATCGGCTTCAGGTCGCCCCCCGCGAGTGGAATGCTGAGGATGTTCTGCACGCCGTCCACGGCGCCGATACAGGTCAAGTCCATGCCCGCGGGCGCAATTCGATTCCCCGGACCTCCCAGGCAGCGTGGTGGACGTTCGAGCCAGCGGATGGGGGGACCTCCTTCCGCCGGGATCTGATCGTACCCCACCCTGTGCCTGCCGCCTTCCTCCCGGGATGACGGAAGGAAGAGAAACCTGCCGTCGGGGGAGTAGATCGGCCGGCCGCCGCTGACGATGGGCTCATCGAGCTTTTCGGGATCGCCCCCGTCGAGGGGCGCTTTCCATCGAGAGGTTTCCGCGCCCTTCACGAAGACGACCCACTTCCCGTCGGGAGAGACCGCGAACGCACGCTCGTCGCGATCGGTATGCGTGACCTGTGTCGGGTTTCCGCCTTCGGGATCCATCTTGAAAACGTGCCGCGCCTCGTTCGGCTTCGCCGCGGTGAAGACGATGATCCGGGCCCCGCCCGGAACGAGGGGCCCCTCCGCCCACACGCTGTCGGGTGAGATGGGCCTTCGGTCCGTCCCATCGGGGGCCATGCTCCAGATTCGTCCTGCAGACGCAAAAACGATCGCTCCCCACGGAGTGCCTGCGATGGCGGTCGGAGTATCCCCGATTTCGGCACCGGAGACGATCGGCGCGGCGGCGCCGGGCTTCCCGGCCGGCGCAACCCAGATGTCGGAGGTCACGACAGCCTGAATGGTCGCCAGCGTCGAGGTGTCGGCTGACACGCTGAGTTGAACGTGTTCGTTCAAGTCGTTCGTGACTTTCTTCGCCCGTCCATCCGGGTACGACATTAACCAGACCTGCTGGGTCTGGTCGTCCCCTTTCCGGCCAACCACGGCGAGTCCGCTCGCGTCCGGAAGCCACTCGAGCGCGTTGACGGTCTCCCACCGGTCGGTGCCGATGCCTGACTCGTTTCCGCCGGCGACGTCGAACTCGACGAGCTCGACGCGTTCCCCTCCTTCGAACTTCTTCAGCGCCGCCGCGACGCGCAGGCCGTCCGGCGACCACGAAAGTGCCGTATTCACGCTGAAGCCATCCGGGAACTTCGCGACAGCCAGCTGCTTCTCCTGCGTCCCGTCGGCGAACGCCGTCATCAACGCGCTGTCATGGTTCGGTAAGCCTCTCAGAAACGCGACGCGCTTGCCGTCGGGCGAAAAGGTCGGGGGCGAGTCGATGTCGAAGAGGATCTTTCGCGGCGCCCCGCCGAGCGTTGGAACCTGGTAGAGCGCGCTGTAGTTGCCGTAGTCCTGATCGGTCATCATGTAGTAAAGGAAGCTGCCGTCCCGCGAGAAGACGAGACCTCGGGTCTTCCTCGTATTCCACAACCGGGCCTGCTCGGGAGCGGAGATCCGGATGTCGCTTCCGGTCGCGACCTGCCTGATCCAGAGGCCCAGATCTCCGTTCTTGACCGCGACGTACGCCAGGAACTTTCCGTCCGCGGAGAGGCCCATGTCCTGGAGGTCTTTGAGCGTGGCCAGCTTCGTGAACTTCGGCGACGTACGCGCCCCGGCGCTCTCCCGCGCCCCCGCGTCCCGGCGGAGCACTTTCCATGCGCCGATGCCCAGGCCCGCCAACACCACGACGCCGAGCGCGGCGAGCGCGACCCACCTCCGCCCCTTGACCCTGGGCGCCGTCGCGGCCTCCGCCCTCCGGAGCGGCTGGCTCTCGGTGTCGCGCTTGAGCCTCCGCAGGTCGACCGCGAGATCGCGCGAGTCGTGGTACCTCTCCCCCGGCTCCTTCTCCAGGCACTTCCCGACGATCCGCTCGAGCTCCGGCGGCGCCTCGGCGTTCACCTGCGACGGCGGCGCGACTTCCTTGTGGAGGATCGCCGACATCACGTCCATCGACGTCGCCCCCCGGAACGGCGGCGCCCCCGTCACCATCTCGTACAGCACGATCCCGAACGAGAAGATGTCTGAGCGCGCGTCCACGGGAAGCCCTCGAGCCTGCTCCGGGCTCATGTACGACGCCGTCCCGAGCACCCTCCCCGCCTGCGTCATCTCGTCGGAGATCGTCGCGAGCTTGCTCCCCTCGCCCATGTCGGGCCCGGGCTTTTCGTCGAGGAGCTTCGCGAGGCCGAAGTCGAGGATCTTCACGCGCCCCTCGGCGGTCACGAGGATGTTTTCGGGCTTGAGGTCCCGGTGGATGACGCGCGCTTGGTGCGCCGCCGCGAGCCCCTCGGCGATCTCGACGCCCAGGCGCAGCGCCTCCCGGAGCGCCATCGGTCTCCCGCCGACGGCGGCGCGGAGCGTCTGCCCCTCGACGAGCTCCATCGCGATGAAGACGACGCCGTCGGCCTCGTCGATCTCGTGGACCACGGCGATGTTCGGGTGGGTGACCGCCGCGGCGGCGCGCGCCTCGCGGAGGAACCGCAGGCGGCGCTCCTCGTCGGCGAGCTTCTCGGGAGGGAGGACTTTGAGCGCAACGACGCGCTGGAGCTTCGTGTCCTCGGCCCGGTAGACCACCCCCATCCCGCCTTCGCCCAGGCGATCGAGGATGCGGAAGTGGGAGAGCTGCCGGCCGATCACTTGAGGAACCAGGGGAGGACCGTGAAGCCGTGAAGCGAGAGGGGGCGAGCCCCTCCGTACACAAGCGTACCGCGCTTGTTGCGATTCCCCGGCAATCCGGTCCACCACCTCAGCGCGTCCACGGCGTCGGCGGCAACGGTGAGACCGGACTTCACCTCGACAGGAAGCAGCCGATCTCCGAGATCGATGAGACCATCCAGCTCGTGGCCGGTCGCGTCCCTCCAGAAAAAGAGAGGCGGCTCGCGTCCGGCGTTCTCGAAGCCCTTGATGATCTCGCCCATGACGTACGACTCGAAGATGGCGCCGCGGAGCGGGTGCCGCTCGAGCACGGCGGGACTCTGGATGCCCAGCAAGTGGCAGGCAAGACCGGTGTCGAGGAAGTGGAGCCGCGGCCTCTTGCGCAACCGCTTGCGAAAGTTTGCGTGATGCGGAGGGAGCAGCGTCACGATGAACCCCACTCGAAGGGCCGTGATCCACGCCTGCGCGGTCGGCTGGCTCACCCCCGTGTCCGCGGCGAGATCTGCCAGATTCAACTCCTGTCCCGTCCTCGCGGCGGCGAGCCGCACAAAGCGCTCGAACGCGTCCAGATCCAGCACGCGGAGAACGTCCCGCAGATCCCGTTCGACGTACGTCCGCAAGTAGTCGGCCAGCCAGCGCTCCGGTGGCAGGCGCTGATCGTGAATTCTCGGGTAGAAGCCGGACCAGATCGTGTGCCAGAGTTCAAGCTTCGGCGGAACGACCTTCCGGGGGGGCGCATCGAGACGTCGCGGGTCCACGGCGCTTCGTCCGGTCAGTTCGGCGAGCGTCAGCGGGAGGAGGCGGAGGACGGCCGTCCGACCCGCCAGCGTCTGCGAGATCTTCTCCATGAGAATGAGGTTTTGCGATCCGGTGAGGATGAACCGGCCGGGACGGCGGTCTTCGTCGACGGCGCTCTGCACGTATGACAGGAGCTCCGGTGCCCGTTGAACCTCGTCGAGAATGACCCCGCCGCGGAAAGCCGCCAGGAATCCGAGCGGGTCTTCCCTCGCTCGCGATCTCTCGTCCGGCCGCTCGAGGGACACGTAGACGTGCCGCGGAAAGACGGCTCGAACGAGAGTGGTCTTGCCCGACTGGCGGGGCCCGGTCACCGTCACGACGGGCATGCGGCGGGCCGCCGCCTTCAGCTCCTTCGCGAGCGCCCGGAGGAACATGCGGGGATCCTGACGCACGCCCTTGGCCGTGTCAAATTTAAGATTAGATCTTCAAATTGACACACTCCATCGACCTCACTTCCCCTGCAGGTCCGCGAACCAGTTGAGGACGACGCGTATGTTCGGCGCCCTGGCGTCCAGCTCCTCGTTCCGCATCATCATGAAGCGGCTCCCGTCGGCGGTCGCATCGAAGTTGGGGAAGTCGACGTTGGAGAGGAGCCCCTCGTACCCCGTCCGGAAAAGCACGCGGGGTGAGCCGGCCTCGAAGGATGGGGATGTTTTCGCGCTCGCGGCCATAAAGTTCTGTCCGCTCCGGAAGAAGATGCCGGCGCCGTGGCTCGGCCAGATGGCTTCGCGCCCGCCGTCCAGCGAGATCTGCCGCTTGCCGCCCGGGCCCGGGAAATCGGCGACGTAGACTTCGAAGCGCCCGCTCTCGTCGGAAACGTAGGTGATGTACCGGCCGTCCGGGGAGAAGCGCGCCCCCCCTTCGAGGGCGGGAGTCTTGAGCCATGGGGTGGGCGTCGTCTTGCCGTCGATGGGCATCACCCAGATGTCGGCGTTGTGATCGGCGCCGTGTTCCGTGAAGGCGAGCCACCGTCCGTCCGGGGAGATCGACGTCGGAACCCAGGTCTTCTCGCTCTCGACGAGCGTCTGACCGCCGCCACCGTCCGGCGAGCTCCAGACGAGGCGGGTCGCGGCCCTCGTATCGGCATCGCTCAGGTATCGCTTTCCGTCCGGGCTCCAGACCGGCGCGCCGTTGTCGCTCGCGAGGCGTTTCAGACCCGCCTCGCGTGTGGAGGTGAACCAGACCCCCGAGCGATTGCTCCCGATGCCGGTGGTGAGGACCTGCTGGCCGTCGGGGCTGAGCCTCGGGTACCGCATGATGATCGGCGCCTGCGTGAACTCCTCTGCGTGGCCCGCCGCGTCCATCCAGACGAGATCGGTCTTCCCGCCGACGACGCCGCCGGGAAGGTACGCCAGCGTGCCGCTCGCCGAGACGGTGAAGAAGGCGGCCCCGGTGTTCGCCTGGACGGCGATCCCCTCGACCAGCGTTCGCGCCGCGCCGAGGATCTTCAGCGTCTTCGCGTCGAAGGGAGCGGCGAGAAGCGACCCCGCCTGCACGTAGACGAGCTGCCCCGACGAGAGAACCCGGGGATCGGAGCTGCCGTCGAGGATCTTCGTGCTCTTCCCGCTCGCGATCGAGTAGGCCCAGATCGCGGCTTCGTCGAAGTTGAAGGCGCCGCGGTGCGCCGAGTAGACGATGGTCTTCCCGTCTGGGAGGAAGTGCGGGAATCGGTGGCTCCACTCCCCGTTCGCCTCGTCCAGCTTCGTGAGCGGAACGAGGGCCCCGCCCGAAGCGCTCACCGTGGAGAGCGGGGCGAGCTGGGCCGGAGCCAGCACGATCGTGTCGTCGGGGCCCCACGCCGCGCCCCGGAAATCGAGAAGCGGGGCGAGCGTCTGAGGGAGCCCGCCGCCGTGGACCGAGACCTTCTTCAGCTTGCTGTCGGCGCAGAAACCGATCCATTGCCCGTCGGGCGAGAAGAAGGGGCCCTCGGCCCCCTCGGTGCCGGAGAGCGGCGCCGCCTCGAAGCCGCCCAGGTCCCGGATGTAGAGGCGCCTCACACCCTCGTGCACGCCGACGTAGACGAGCTGCGATCCGTCGGGGGAGAGCGCCATCGGGCAGAGGAAGCTCCCCGCTGCGAGAGGAGCGTCCGCGGGAAGGGCCATGTCCATGCGGATCGCGCGCGCGGCGCGCGGAGGAGCCGGACGCATCGCGATCCACGCGCCCGCCACGCCGAGGAGCGCCCCCGTCACGAGGGCCGCCGCGAGGAGGCCGGTGGGGCGCGGACGCGAAACCGCGGTCCCCTCGAGAGCTGGCGCGCCGATCTCCGCGGACGATCTCCCTGCGAGGATCTCCTGGATCTCGATCCGCGCCTCGCCGATGTCGCGCAGACGCGTGTTCGGATCCTTGCGCAGACAGCGCTCGATGATGCGGCGCACTCCCTGCGGCGTCCCGGCGGGGAGGGCGCCCAGGTCCGGCTGCTTCATGATCACCGAGGCGAGCGTCTCGGTGACCGAGTCGGATCGGAACGGCTGGCGGCCCGTCAGCAGCTCGAAGAGGACGACACCGAACGACCAGACGTCGGCGCGGCGATCGACCGGCTTTCCCTTCGCCTGCTCGGGGCTCATGTAGGCGGCGGTCCCCATGATGATCCCGGCGGCCGTTCCGCCGGAGGTCATCGTCGGGGATCGCGACGCGTCGGAGGATCCCGACCCCGGATCCGGAAGGACGAACTTCGCGAGGCCGAAGTCGAGGATCTTGACCCGTCCCGAGGGAGTGAGCCGGATGTTGGCGGGCTTGAGGTCGCGGTGGATGACACCGTTCTCGTGAGCCGCCTCGAGCGCCTCGGCAACCTCGACCGCGATCCCGAGCGCCTCCTCGATGGGAACGGGACCGCCGAGGATTCTCGCGGAGAGATCCTCCCCCTCGACGAGCTCCATCGCGAGGAACCGCTGACCGGCGTCAGAGTGCAGGCCGTAGATCGCCGCAATCCCCCGGTGATTCAGAGACGCGAGGAGCTTCGCCTCCCTCTCGAACCGCTGGAGGCGGTCCGCATCGGCCGAGAAGGCGGGAGGAAGGAACTTGATCGCCACGTCGCGATCGAGCGACGTGTCCGCCGCTTTCCACACGACCCCCATCCCCCCTTCGCCGATCTTGGCGAGGAGGCGGTAGTGGGCGAGCTTCTGTCCGGGCTCGAGGGTCAGCGGGGCATCCTCCGCGCGATCGAACGTCGCGTGCTCGACGGGCTGCGGCCCATGGTGACGGCGCGCGGGGGATTACACAAGCTTCGACGTTTCCGGCGCGAGCCCCCGCGCCTCACCCTTCGCCTTACCGCCGCGGAGTCTTCCCTACGGGATCGGGACCGCCTGGCTCGCCAGGAA
This sequence comes from Acidobacteriota bacterium, assembly GCA_016195325.1. NCBI lineage: Bacteria > Pseudomonadati > Acidobacteriota > Acidobacteriota bacterium. The sequence continues at coordinate 5,109 of JACPZX010000007.1, read as the reverse complement.
GGTCCGAGCCCTCGTCGTGTCGAGGCGCGCGACGACGTTCTGCATGCGGCACTGGGCGTCCGCGTCGATCGCCACACCGGCCGCCACATTCGCCGTGCCGGGCATGAAGGCGGTCGCCCCGTTGTCCAAAGCACCCCGCTTGCCGCACAGTTCCGCGATTCCCGTGGCGGGGTTGATTGCGATATCGAGCGTGAACTGGTCGGCGCTCACCTTGACGAGATTGGAGACGACGTCCAGGCGGCCTCCCTGATACGTGACCGCCGTGATCGGCGTCCTCCGTGGGAGATTCGACACCGCGCCGGCCGCCGGCAGGAGCGCCGGGCTCGGAATGAAGACCCCCGGCGGAGCGCCTGCGCGATCGAGGATCAGGACCCCGAGGAGCGGGGTGGTCTGCTTCTTCCCTCCGGAAGAGGCGGCATCGGTCGCGGAGGAGGAGACGGCCACGAAGCTGTTGACCGGGTCCTGGAAATCGAGCGGAGTCTCGTCGAAGGAGACGAAGACGTGGTGCGTGGGGTCGCCGTTCAGGAAGCTGCTGACCCCGTCGGCGCACGCGGCGGAGGTCACCATCACACGATCGGACACCAGAACCCCGTGGCACGCGGGGTAGGAGATCAGGAATCCGTCCATCCGAAGACCGACGTCTCCCACGAACGGGTGAGACCCGCCGTCAGGTGACGCGGCGAGCGCGGAAGCCGTCCACGTGACGACGAGCCATGCCAGACAAAACCCCAGTCTCGTGAGCCTCATGCCGACCATGTGCCCCCCTTTCAATGATGTAACAGCAAGACGGGTCGCCCCGATATACCGCGAACCGATGGAGCGGTCAACGGAAGTAATTACCCTCGAATGAGCGTGGGGAGCGTTCAGGTTCGCGAGGGCCGGCCGCGCCGACCAGGGGGATGGAAGGGGGTCGTTCCACCCCATCGGGGTTCCGCCGGCCTTGACGCGGCCTCTTCCAGGTCCAGATTTGTCCGAGTCAATAGGTGCAGGACCTCGTGTCCCGGACCGCGAGACATCCGATAAAAACCGGACAACGGCGCCAGGCGAAGAAGGATGGTTTCATGAGCGAGACGGCCATGGGGAACGAGATCCGCGCGGCCGTCTACGATCTGCAGCGTTACCTCGGCGACGAGCTCGCGCCGATGATGGTGGCCGACTCGGTGCTCCTGCTGATGGAGCACCCGCCCGGCCTCCTGGCCCCCCAGATTCACGCCTGGATCGGCTCGCAGTACGCGCGCGCCGGCTCGAGCTATTCGGCCTCCGATTACCTTTACCACGCGGTCAAGAAGCTCCATGTGCTCTGCGAGCTCGATCTGATCGGCGCGGAGCGCCTGCGGGAGTACCTCAAGCAGCTCGGGGAGACCCTGCTCGAGGACTGCCCCGAGGAGGAGCGCGAGAGGCTGAGGCAGCAGTTCGGCCGGCTGGGCGAGTCGACCGCGGTCATGTCGGGCGGGCACGTGGACAAGATCTACCAGGTGGCCGGAGCGGCCTCGACCGGCTCGACGATCGCTCCCGCCGTTCGCAGGGAGTCCGCGCCGGCGGGCGACCGTGAGATGAGCCGCGCGCTGCGCCGCTTCTCCCTCCTCCTCGAGCGGCTCACGGGAAGTGCGACGGTCGGCGTCAGCGGTCGGGCGGACCCCGAGATGGAGCAGATCAAGACGCAGGCGGTGGTCACCGCCGCCGTGCAGGCGCGCAACGAGACCGAGCTTCAGGATCATCTTCGCCGGCTGGGCGGCGCCGGGCTCGATGCGCGGACGGAGCAGATCTTCCGCATGCTCAGCCGGAGCCTTCCGGAGTGGAACGTCCCGCTCGGCGCGCTCGAGGCAGGCGGAGCCGCCGGCCCCGTCCAGAATCGATCCATGGAGGCGATGCGCAAGCTGGTGGCCCTGGCCGAGTCTCCCGAGGAGTGGGCCCGCCGGTTCAACGATCTCGTGCTGGCGGCGATCGATCAGTTCAACACGGGATCGCTGGCGCGCGCGGCGACGATCCTCGACCTCGCCGAGCGCATGCTGATCGGCCAGGAGCGTCACCAGGACGTCGTGAAAGCCATCCGCCGCCGGGCCCACGAGGCGATCAAGGAGGCGCCGTTGCGCGCCCACGCGGAGCGGCTCGAGGAGCGCTCGGTCCTGCTCCGCTTCATGAACTTCTTCCCCGCGATGACGCCCGAGGGGCTGCTGAGGCAGCTTCACGACGAGAAGAAACGCGAGCGGCGGTGGCTTCTCCTCCTCCTGCTCGAGGCGCACGGCGCCAGCGCCCGGAACGCGGCGGTCGAGGAGCTCGAGGCCTTCCTTCGCGGCGACCGGAACGAGCCCCACGGATTTCACCAGCGGAATCTGATCCACCTGCTGCGGCGCATCCCGGCCGGCGACGCGGGGCCCGCCGAGAAGGAGCTCGAGGCGCTCAGCCGGCTCTCGAAGCTCGATCAGCCGGCCATCGTCGTCCGGGAGGCGATCCGCACGCTCGGCCCGGTCGCGCACCCCAGCGCGGAGCGCGTCCTGATGACGCGGCTGCGGGAGATCGAGGCCGCCGCGCTGCGCCAGGCCCCTTCCACCGACGGCAAGCCGAGCCCGCTTCTCGAGCTCCTCGACGCCTCGTGCTCGGCCCTTGCGCTGCAGCGGACTTCGGGGTCGCTCGGCGCCGTCGTGCAGCACGGCCTGCGCGAGGAGCCCTCCCTCGGCGACGCGCGCGCGCGGCTCGATGTGCTCGGCGCCCAGGATCTCTCACCGTGGCCGGAGCTCGTCGAGAGGATGCTCCATGCGGCGCGCGAGCGGATGCCGAGAAAGATCCTCGGCCTCGTGATCCAGAAGCAGGAGAGCCTCCCGCACCTGATCCGCGCGCTCGCGGGAACTCCGCTTCCCGCCGTCCGGACGCTGCTCGAGGAGATCGTCGCGAAGTACGCCAGCCAGGATCTCGCGGTCGAGGCCGCCAGAGCGCTCGAGGCGCTCAAGTCGGCCGGGCCCCGGGCGGAACCGCCGCCGCCGGGGCTCACGGGCGACGTCGGCCTCTTCGGCCTCCCCAACCTCTTCCAGAGTCTCTCGGACTCCCGCGTCACCGGGGCCCTCACGCTTCGCGACGAGCGCGGCCGGATCTGCGGCACGGTCGCCTTCGCCGAGGGGAAGATCGGGAGCAGCGAGTACACGCACGTCAAGGGAGAGGACGCCCTCTACCAGCTCTTCGAGAAGCCCGAGGCGCGCACGTTCGCGTTCCAGGCCCAGGCCGCGCCGGCGGACGGCGCTCCGGCCGAAGGGCTGATCGAAGTGATCCCGATGCTCATGGAGGCGATGCGCCGTCAGGACGAGTACCAGCAGGCGAGAGTGCTCGTCCCCGACGGCTCGGAGCTCCGGCTCTCTGGAACCAAGCCGACGAAGCTCGAGGAGGAGGAAGACCTCAAGCTGACGCAGCTCGTCTGGAGCAAGGTGGTCGCGGGCGCGTCGCCCGAGCAGTGCGAGGCGCAGGTTCCCGTGGATGCCTTCAGGGTCCGGCGCCTGCTGGCCCACTGGGTGGATTCGAGAGTGCTCCAGATCGGAGCCGCCGCCGCGACCCCGCCCGCGCCGCAGCCGGTCGGCGCGTAACGCGCCCCGGATTCCGCCGGGAGTCCCGGCGAGCTACCTGAGCACCAGACCCCTGAGAATTCTCACGGACTCCGGCGGCCCCACGAAAAGATCCTCGGGGAAGCGCCGGCGGCTCCTGATGGCGGCGAAAATCCTGTTCGACACCTGCATGTTGAGCGAGCGTCCCGCCTCGTACTCGAGCTTGAGATCGAGATCCCGGTTGGGCGCCGTGTCCGCGAGCCATGGCGCGAGATCCTCTCCGCGCCCCGCGTAGGTCGCGAAGAGCGTCAGCGCCGTCCCCATCTGCACGTCGGCGAGCGACCGGGCGAGGCGCGGGTTCTGCCGAATTCTCGACTCCGCGCGGAGGAGATCGATCCGCATGGGCTCCACCTGCGCCGCCATGACCGCGTCGGTACCGACCCGCGTCGCGTCAGCGCTCCAGATCGTGCCGCCCGGGAACGCCTCCATGAACGTGCGGAGCTCGATCTTCACGGCCTTCTCGCTGGTCTCGTAGAAGGGGAGCCACTGGGCCACGACCCCCCCGGGGTTGAGATGCCGCCTTTCCAGCTCGTACTGCTCCTGCGTGTAGAGCGCCGCCACCCCGCGCACCCATGGGTGAATCGGGTCGGAGGTGATGACGTCGAATTTTTCGCCGGTGGTGGCGAGAAAATGGCGGGCGTCGTCGAAGACGACCTGAACGCGCGGGTCCTCGAGGACATGGTGGTTCGCGTCGCCGAAATACCTGGATGCGGCGTCGAAGACGCGCGGCTCGATCTCGCAGATCACGATCCTCTCGACGCCGGGATGGACCACGAACGAGCCGGCGGTGACCGCGGCGCCCATGCCGATGACGAGGACCGATCGCGGGTTCGGGTGAATGAGCGCCGGAATATGCCCCATCATCCGCTGCAGCCTCATGTCCTCGGGCTCGGTCGTCGCCTCCACCTTGCCGCTCACGTGGAAGTACGTGATCCCCTCCTCGCGCTGCTGCACGGCCACCGTGGAGACCATCCCCTCCTCGAGATACGGCACCCGGCCGATGATCTTCCACTTGTCGAGGTTGCGGCCGTACGTGAGCATCGCCACGGGGACCTCGGGGAGGAGCGCGATCGAGATCGCCGTTGCGCCCATCACGGCCAGGAGGCCTGGGATCGGCTTCGCGGGAAAACCGGGGAGCCCCGGGAACGGCGCGGGGGCGTTCCCATCCCCCGCCGATCGCGGGAGTCGGCGCGGGAGGAGATGGACGAGAAGCGCCGCGCACCCGGCGACGGCGACGAGCACCTGCTGCGAGGCCCGGCTTCCGAGGACGGGCACCCCCAAGAAGGTGAACGCCAGCGCGCCGACGAGGGCGCCGAGCGTGTTCGCGGCGTACACACGAGCCGCGGATCTTCCCGTGTCCGCCGACTTCGCCCCGAACGCCGCGAGCGCCAGCGGGAAGCTGGCCCCCCACAGGATCGCCGCGGGAAGGATCGCGGCGGCGCACCGGAGGAGATCGACCGCCTGGACCACCAGGATCGGCCGGTGCAGATCGGCGCTCCAGTACGGGATGACGCGGGTG
>JACPZX010000006.1 GCA_016195325.1 Acidobacteriota bacterium | reverse complement strand
GCTTCGCGTGGGCGCCCGCCCGGCGGAGCGCCTCCTGAAGCGAGACGGGATCGAGAGGGCGCGTGAGGATCGTCGCGACGCGCTCGGGATCGGAGGGCGCCGTCGGGCCGCCCGCTTCGACCACCGGGAGGAGCGACGCCGCGGGCCACGAGGCGGCCGCGTGCGCGAGGAGATCCCCGGGTCCGACGAGGACACAGGCATGATCTGCCGCGACGTTCGCGTCCGGGTCGAGCCCGCCGTTTCCCGCGTCGCGCGCGTGGAATCTTGCGCCCGCGGCCTCGGCGGCGGCGCGCACAAGACCGCTTTCACCGGGCGGGGACGCACCCCGGCTGAGATAGAGGACGCTGAAGGGCGCGGGCTCGCTCATCGTCGGCAGAAGAGGGCCAGCATACGCCCCTGCGCGACGGGGCGTCAACGCGCCACGAGATCGAGCACCACCGTCCCCCCCGGCCCCTTGCCCGCGCAGGCCGCGACGCCCGCCGACGCGGCGCGCGGGCAGACGTCGTTCGCCGGCCGGTCGTCGTCGTGGACGTCGACCGCGTGATGCGAGGCCGTCACGACGACGGTGAAATCGCCGTGCGCCCCCTTGTTCGACGTCTTCAGGGGATCGTTCACGCAGTCGAAGGCGATCTGGAACTGGCTCGTGAGCGACTTCTTCTTCGCGAGCTTGAAGGGGAAGGTCACCTTCGGCGACGGGAGGAGCACCGCCATCGGATCCGGACAGGCCCCCGACGAGACGACGCCCAGGCTCACCGCCTGCGCCAGCACCGTCGACGACGCGAAATTCTCGTCGTGATCCCCGGCGTTCTGCAGCGTCACGCTCACCAGCGTCGTCCCCGACTGGCTCGCGGTGCTGAAGGGAACGGTCCTCTTGATCTTGATCTTCGTGATCGCGAGATCGTGCGAGGCCGGCGGCACCACCGTGTCGCACGCGTCGCCCAGGCCGTCGTGGTCGGTGTCGGCCTGCGTCGGGTTGTAGACCGCCGGGCAGTTGTCGGAGCCGTCGGCCACCCCGTCGCCGTCGAGGTCCCCGCCTCCTCCCGACCCCGCGACGAGATCCATCTTGAGGACCCACATCGTCGTGCCGGGGAGGATGTGCCCCGCGGGCTTCGAAATCGGAAAGGTGAAGTTCCCCGTCCCGGCGAGGTATGCCTTCCCCGAAGCGTCGAGGGCGAGGGTGCTGGCGCTCTCGCCGGCCTGGCTGTGGACGTACGACGAGTACTCGAGAGCCGAGCCGTCGGCCGTGAGCCGCGTCACGATCGGCGAGACGGCCGCCGGGGAAAGCGCCGTCTCAAAGGCGCCGGTCGTCGTCGGGAAGTCCGACGAAAAGGAATATCCGCCGACGACGGCCCGCCCCTGCGCGTCGAGCGCGAAGCCGAGGGCGACGTCGTCCTTCGTCCCCCCGAGGAGCGTCGAGTAGACGAGGCCCGTCCCGTCCGCGTTGAGCTTCGTCACGAAGATGTCGAGGTTCGACCCGGCCGTGTGAACCTCGCGGAAGGCCCCCGTGGTCGTCGGGAAGGGTCTTCCATGGTCCTCGCCTACGTGCCCCGACAGCGTCACCTCGCCGTTCGCGTCCACCGCCAGGTCGTGGAGGAACTCGGATCCCCCGCCGCCGAGATAGGTCGCGTACTCGAGCGTCGTCCCGTCGGCGCTGAGCTTCGCAACGAACGCGTCGACCCCCATGAGCGCGTTCGAGGTCTGGAAGGCGCCCGGCGTGACGGGGAGGGACCCGACGCTGATGCCGCCGACGTACACCGCGCCGCTCGCGTCGAGGTCCACGGCGTAGATCGCCGCCCCGAGGATCGACGCCGAGTAGTCGACATCCGATCCGTCGGCGTTGAACCGCGTCACGAAAGCGCTGTCGAACATCCCGGTGTGGTAGGCGCCCGGCGTGAGGGGGAAGTCGGGCGATCCGATCGAACCGACGACGACCGCGCGCCCGTTCGGGTCGACGGCGATCCCCCCGGCGATCTCCGGCCCGTGCCCGCCGAGGAGCGTCGAGTAGACGATGTGCCCAGAGCCGTCGAGCTTCGTCACGAAGACGTCGCCGTAGTCCGTCGAGTTCGGATCGGCCGGGTTCGGCTGGAAGGAGCCTGAGGTCGTGGGGAAGACGGGTGAGTTGGTGAGTCCGATGACGTAGACGTTGGAGTTCGCGTCCACGGTCAGGCGCGACGACAGGCCGTTGAGATTCTCGTCCCTCGTGCCGCCGAGGTACGTCCCCCACACCATCGCCGATCCGGCCGGGTTGATCTTGATGACGAACGCGTCCTTCGCTCCGCCGCCGTACGCTCTCTGAGGGGCACCGGCGCTCGTGGGGAAGTCGGTCCCCGCCGTGACGCCGGTGATGTAGGCGTTCCCCGCCGCGTCGACGGCGATGTCGAACGGGAAGTCGGCGTAGAGGGTCGAGCTCCCGAAGTAGGTGACGTAATCGATGGCAGGGTCGATGACGAGCGGCGCCTCGAGATCGTGACGGCCCACGCGGAACGTGACGTCGCGCCCCTTCACGACGTAGCCCCCCGGGATCTCCGTTCGAGCCCCTGCCGTCTCCTGGTAGATGACCGGCTTGCGCCATCTCACCTCGCGGCCTCCCGCGGTCAGGACGAGCGCGCCTTCGGCGTCGAGCTTTGTCGCGGCGCCGTCGACCCTCACGTGAATCCTTGTCGGGTCCGCGCCGGGGGCGACGACGAAATCGTACTCGAGGCGCTGCTGGTCGCCGTAGTAGACGAGATCGATGCCGGGATAAACGCCTGCGGCCCGGACGCGGGCGAAACCGGGGGTGTCGGTGGCCCAGCCCTTCGGGTCCTTGCCGGCGTAGTGATTCGTGAGGCCGGCGAGCCTCCCGATCCCCTCGAGCCGCGCGCTCTTCGCGGCGCCGACGAGGGTCATCGTGAGCACGGCGGGCTCGATCTCACGCTTCGCGGCGAGTCGCATCGTCGCGGTCGCCGGGGTGAGGCTCAGGAAATAGCCGGCCCCTCGCGCCTGGTAGGTCGCGTCCGGGCCCGCCTCGAAGCGCAGCGGGAGGTGGGACCACAGGTCGGTGACCGCTGTTCCGGCCCGGGCGGACGTCACTGAGGCGGCCGCGACGAGGATGATGCCTGCGTACCTCGCGATCCTCATGACCCCCCCTCGGGAAGAACCCACCTATGTATGGTCAGGGGGGTGTGATGTCAACGGAATTCTCGCGCGCGCGGGCGGCGCCGGAAAATCACCCGAGCGCGACGCTCCCGCCGCCGCGTGAACCGGCCGCATCGGTAGGCTAGGATGCGCGCGCGCGATGGGTTGCGCAAAAAAGGAGACTCTTGCCCGTCACGTCGGCCGCGAAACGAGTCGCGCTCCTCTTCATTCTTCTCACGAGCCTGTCGAGCCCTGCCCGCGGGGCCCTGCTTCCAATCGACGCCGATTCTTCTCCCCTGGCCGGCCCCGAAAGCGGGCCCCCGGGAGACCCCGGGACGGGTCCACCGGACAGCTCGGTTCGAGACGGAGCCTTTTCCCGGTTCATGAGGGAGCACGGCTGGCGCTTCACCTTCGCGGCAGGCGTCAACACGGCGGCCGTGCTCTACAACCGTTACGTCGGCTTTTCGCGCGAACCGCTGCTCTTCGAGGATCCGCCGGGGTTCGACAAGGCCGTCCGCGCCACGCTGAAGAACCCGAACGACTACAACGGTTTCATCAACCGGCAGTCCCTGGTCGCGTTCAAGGTTCTCGGCTTCTCCGCCATCATCGGTCTCGACTTCGGCGATCGTCACGAGATGGCGAACGACATGTTCGGGTTCGCCGATGCGATCCTCACGAACCGGGGGATCACTTCGCTGGTCAAGAACATCGTGGGACGCCACCGGCCCGGTCTCGAGTTCGCGGATCCGAACGCCACGGGGGCGGCCAGCTTCGACGCGCTGAACGCGCGGAGGCACTACCACCGGTCCTTCCCCTCCGGCCACGCCAGCGGCTCCTTCACGATGCTCTCGTACCTGGAGCGCACCGTCGCCCGCAAGGTCGGACTGCACAGCCTCGCGCGGAAGTTCACGTTCGGCGTGCTGTACGGCATGGCCGGATACGTCATCTACACCCGCGTCGACCAGGACGAGCACTACCTCTCCGACGTCCTCGCCGGCGCCGCGCTCGGGACCTGGGAGGCACGGACGTATTATCGGCTCGAGCACGCGGATGAGTTCGCAGATCGCGTCGCCGAGCGGTCCGCGCGCGTCGTCTTCCACCCGCCGCAGATCCTGCACGGCGGCGCGATGATGACGGTGGGAATCCGCTTCGGCGCCGATCAACCCTGAGCGCGCCCGGGCTCCCCGACGATCCTCCGCGCCGCCCTTCGTGCCGCGCCGACCGGGTCGCCACCGCCTTCCTCGATCGCCCTCACGATGGCCGAGCCGACGACCACGCCGTCCGCGATCGCCCCGACGCGAAGGTACTGCTCCGCGGTGCTGATCCCGAAGCCGACCGCGACGGGAAGCGATGTCGCCTTCCGCAGAGCCGCGACCTCGTCGGCGAGCCCCGACGGCAGCGCCGCCTTTTCCCCCGTCACCCCGGTCCGCGAGATGTAGTAGATGAACCCCCCGGCGGATTGCGGCAGCAGCGAAATCCGCGCCGCGCCGCTCGTCGGCGCCAGCAGCGTGATCGTCCGGATGTCGTGGCCGTCGAGCGCCGCGCGCAGAGCCCCCGACTCCTCGAACGGGAGATCCGTCACCAGCGCCCCGTCGATCCCCGAAGCCGCGGCCCGCAGCGCGAAGAGCTCGATCCCCATCCGGAGAATGGGGTTCACGTAGCTGAAGAGGACGAGCGCCACCCGGGACGCCGCGCGCACCCGCATCGCGAGGTCGAGCGCCCGGGAGAGCGTCATCCCTGAGGCAAGCGCTCTCTCGCACGCGCGCTGAATCACGGGTCCGTCCGCGAGAGGATCCGAGAAAGGGACGCCGATCTCGATCACCCCGGCCCCCTCTTCCGCGAGCGCGAGGCAGATCGCCAGCGTGGCGTCGGCGCTCGGGTCCCCCGCCGTGACGTACGGGATGAAGACCGGCCACTTCGAGGATGCGAACGCCGCCTCGATCCTCCCCGGCGTCATCGCGTCGTTTCCAGGGCGGCGACCTGATCGACGTCCTTGTCGCCGCGCCCCGAGATGTTCAGGATCACCGGCCCCCGCGACGCGTACGCCGCGCCGATCTTCAGGATGTGCGCGACCGCGTGCGCCGACTCCAGCGCCGGCACGATCCCCTCGAGGGCCGCGAGAAGGTGGAACGCGTCGAGCGCCTCGGCGTCCGACGCCGCCGCGTACGAAATCCGACCGGCGTCGCGAAGGAAGGCGTGCTCCGGGCCGATCGCCGGGTAGTCGAGCCCCGCCGACACAGAGTGCGTCCCGAGGATGTTCCCGTCGTCGTCCTGGAGGACGTAGCTCCGCGATCCCTGGAGCACTCCCGGGCTCCCGCCGCGAAAGCGCGCCGCATGCTCGCCGCCCCGAAGGCCCTTCCCCCCCGCCTCCACGCCGATCATCTCGACGGGGTCGTCGAGGAACGCGTGGAAGAGGCCGATCGAGTTGCTCCCCCCTCCGACGCAGGCGACGAGGAGCGACGGCAGAGTCCCCGACGCCGCGAGGATCTGCTCGCGCGCCTCGCGGCCGATGACGGCGTGGAAGTCGCGCACCATGACCGGGAAGGGATGCGGCCCGAGGACGGAGCCGAGGATGTAGTGAGTGTCGCGCACCGTCGTGACCCAGTCGCGAAGAGCCTCATTGACCGCGTCCTTCAGCGTCCGGCTTCCCGACGAGACCGGCACCACCTCGGCGCCGAGCATCTTCATCCGGTAGACGTTGAGCGCCTGCCGGCGCATGTCCTCCTCGCCCATGTAGACGGCGCACGAGAGGCCCAGCAGAGCGGCGGCCGTCGCCGTCGCGACGCCGTGCTGCCCGGCCCCCGTCTCGGCGATGACGCGGCGCTTTCCCATCCGCTGCGCGAGGAGGGCCTGGCCCAGGGCGTTGTTGATCTTGTGCGCGCCGGTGTGACAGAGGTCCTCGCGCTTGAGGTAGATGCGCGCGCCGCCGCAGCGCGCGCCGAGGCGCGCCGCGAAGGTGAGGGGCGTCGGCCGGCCGACGAAATCACGGAGAAGATCGGCGAAGCGCCTCCGGAAAGCGGGGTCGGCCATGGCCTCCCGGTACACGGTCTCGAGCTCCGCGAGGGGGGCCATCAGCGTCTCGGGGACGAACCTTCCCCCGTAATCGCCGAAGCGGCCGCGCGCGTCGGGAGGGCCGCCGAAGATCACGATGCGCTCCCGGCCAGCGCCGCGGCGAAGCGGCGGATCCTCTCCGCGTCCTTGATCCCCGGCGCGCTCTCGACGCCGCCGCTCACGTCCACGCCGAAGGGGCGCGTCTCGGCGACGGCGCGCGCCACGTTGTCGGGGGTGAGGCCTCCGGCGAGGATCATCGCGCCCCCCCGCGGCGCCGCCGCGTCGCGGTACGCCGCGGCGAGGCTCCAGTCGAACGATGTCCCGGTCCCCCCCGGCATCCCGGCGGCGTGCGCGTCGAGGATGTAGCGGCGCTCGTGGGCCTCCCGGACGAGCTCCGTGAACCCCTCGGGAAGAGGGCCCGCCACGACACGATGCGCCTTCACCCACGGGACGCCCAGGGATCGCGCGAGGTCGAGGTCCTCATCCCCGTGGAGCTGGCACCACGTCAGGCGCGCCTCGTCGACGACGCGCACGATCTCCTCGCGGCAGGCGTCGACGAAGACGCCGGCGCGCTCGACGTGGGGCGGCAGTCGCTCGCCGATCTCCCGGGCCTGCCGCGTCGTGACGCACCGGCGGGATCGGCTCCAGAAGACGAACCCCACCGCGCGCGCTCCGGCCGCGACGGCCGCCTCGGCGTCCTCGGCGCGCGTGATGCCGCAGATCTTCAGCCACGGGGTCATGGCGTCCCCGCCTCGACGAGCCTCCGCAGCGCCGCCACGGGATCTTCCGCGCGCATGAGGGCCTCGCCGACCAGGACCGCGTCGTAGCCGGTCTTCCTGAGGGCTCTCGCCTGGTCGGGGCGGGAGACGCCGCTCTCGGCGACGCGGATGACGGACCGCGGGAGCTTCGGCGCGAGCTTCGCGCACCGGTCGGGGTCGATCTTGAGCGTGCGGAGGTCGCGGGAGTTCACGCCGACGATCCGCGCGCCGCAGCCGGCGGCCATCTGGATGTCCTCCTCGTCGTGGATCTCGACGAGCGCGGCGAGGCCGTACTTCCCGGCCGCCTGCAGCATCTGCCTGAGCCCCACCTCGCCGAGGGCGGCGACGATCAGGAGGACCGCGTCCGCGCCGGCGAGGCGGGCCTCGGCGACCTGGTACGGGCTGACGAGGAAGTCCTTCCTCAGGATCGGGAGACCCGAGGTCCCGGCGAAGCGGAGGTGCGAGAGATCGCCGCCGAAGAGGTCGGGCTCGGTGAGGACCGAGATCGCCGAGGCGCCTCCCTCGAGGTACGCGTGCGCGATCCGCCTCGGGTCGTAATGTTCCACGAGGATCCCCGCGGAGGGGGACGACCTCTTCATCTCGGCGATGACGTGGAGCCGCTCCGCGCCGCGAAGCGGCGCCTCGAACGAGGCCGCCGGCGGGAGGTTCCAGATCCGCTCCTCCATCGCGGAGAGCGGCGTGTCCCCTTCGAGGAGAGCGATGCGGGCGCGCGAGGCGGCGACCACCTTCGCGAGAAAGTCCTGCGTGTCGGAGGTCATCGAAGCGCCTCGAGCTTCGAGGCCGCCGCGCCGCGGTCGAGACTTTCGGCCGCGAGCGCCGCCCCCTCGCGCAGGTCGCGCGCGGCGCCGCCGATCTCGAGGACGGCGGCGGCGTTGAGCACGACGAGGTCGCGCGCGCCCCCCCGGCGCCCATCCAGGATCTCGATCGCCTCGCGCGCGTTCCGATCGGGATCCCCTCCCCGCCCGACGCGCCCGGCCCGCTCCCTCAGCCCTGCGCGGGAGGGGCGGATCGTCATGTACCGGATCTTCCCCCCCGCGAGGCGCGCGCAGCGGCTCGCGCCCGCGAGGGTCAGCTCGTCCATCCCGTCGGATCCGTGGACGACGAGCGCGCGCTTCATGCCGAGCCGTCGCGCCGCCTGCGCCATCATCACGACGCGCGCGCCGTCGGCGACGCCGATGACCGCGGCTTCCGCCCGCGCCGGGTTGCACAGCGGGCCGAGGAGATTGAAGAAGCTCCGGACACCGATCGCCGATCGCGCCGCCGCCGCGCGCTTCAGCGCCGGGTGGTACGCGGGGGCGAAGAGGAAGACGATGCCGGCGCGCTCGAGCGTGCGCGCCGCCGCCTCGGGGGGGCGATCGATTGCCACGCCGAGCCTCTCGAGGAGGTCGGCGCTGCCGCACCGGCTCGTGGCCGAGCGGTTCCCGTGCTTCGCGATCTTCACTCCGGCCCCGGCGGCCACGAGGGCCGCGAGCGTCGAGACGTTCGGCGTCGAGAGGCCGTCCCCTCCCGTGCCGCAGGTGTCGACCAGATCGGCCCCGCTCGCGGGAAAGGGGACCGCGCGCTCGCGCATCGCGCGGGCGAACCCGGCGATCTCGTCGGCCGACTCCCCCTTCATGCGGAGCGCCACGGCGAAGGCCGCGATCTGCGCGTCGTCGGCCGCCCCCTCCATGATGATCTCCATCGCCGCGCCCGCCTCCCGGCGCGAGAGGTTCCGCCCCTCGACGGCGCGCCGGATGAACGGCTTCAGCACGGGGCGATCATCCCGAGGAAGTTCGCGAGGAGCTTCTTCCCCTCGATCGTGAGGATCGACTCCGGGTGGAACTGCACTCCCTCGAGCGGCGCGCCGGCGCTTTTCCGCCTCAGCCCCATCACGATCCCGTCGCCGGTCGTGGCGCTCACCTCGAGCGCCTCGGGAAAACTCGAGCGCTCGACGATCAGCGAGTGGTAGCGCGTCGCGTCGAAGGGATCGGGGAGGCCCGCGAAGATCGTCCGGCCGTCGTGACGGATGGCCGACGTCTTCCCGTGCATGAGGACCTCGGCCCTCACGATCCTGCCGCCGAAGACGCGGGCGATCGCCTGGTGGCCGAGGCAGACCCCGAGGATCGGGACCTTTCCGCCGAGCCGCCTCACGATCTCCTCCGTGATCCCCGCCTCCTCCGGGCGCCCCGGCCCGGGCGAGATGACGACGGCTGCGAAGCGGCGCCGCTCGATCTCCTCGACGCCGACGGCGTCGTTCCGGCGCACCTCGACCTCGGCGCCCAGCTCTTGAAGATACTGGACGATGTTGTACGTGAACGAGTCGTAGTTGTCGAGGACGAGGATCATCGCGCCCCCGCGACGGCGGCGATCAGCGCCTCGGCCTTGCGGCACGTCTCCTCATACTCGCGGGACGGGGTCGAGTCGGCGACGATGCCGGCCCCGGCCTGCACGAAGGCGCGGCGGCCGCGGCTGACCATCGTGCGGATGGTGATGCACGAGTCGAGGTTCCCGGCCACGTCGGCGTAGGCGACGGCCCCGGCGTACGGTCCCCGCCGCGTCCCCTCCAGCTCCTCGATGACCTCCATCGCCCTCACCTTGGGCGCCCCCGACACCGTTCCCGCCGGGAAGCACGCCGCCAGGGCGTCGAAGGCGTCGAGATCGTCGCGGAGGACTCCCGTCACGCGCGTCACGAGGTGCATCACGTGCGAGAAGCGCTCGACCGACATGAGGCCGTGGACGCCGATGGACCCCGGGCGTGCGACGCGCCCCAGGTCGTTCCGCGCGAGATCGACCAGCATGAGATGCTCGGCGCGCTCCTTCGCGTCGCCCTTCAGCTCCTCCTCCAGCGCGCGGTCCTCCGCCTCCGACGCGCCGCGCGGCCTCGTCCCCGCGATGGGGCGGGTCTCCAATCGATCGTCCTCCACGCGCACCAGCATCTCGGGGGAGGCGCCGACGATCGCGTCGTCGCCGTCGAGGAGGCAGTACATGTACGGTGAGGGGTTGATCCGCCGGAGCGATCGGTAGACGTCGAAGGGGGTGGCCGGGAGCTTCGACTCGAACCGTTGGCTCAGCACGACCTGGAAGATCTCCCCCGCGCGGATGAGGGACTGCGCCGCGCGGACGCGCTTCTCGAAGGTCCCCCGCGAGACGTTCGACCTGAAGGCGCCCCTCCGGCGCGCGGCGGGCGCGGAAGGCCGGATCCTCCGCGGCGCGGTGAGCGCGCGCTCCATCCCGTCGAGGTCCCGGAGCGTGGCGGCGTGGAGGCGGCGCACGTCGGCCGGCCCCTGGACGCGCATCAGCGCGATGAGGAGGAGCCGCTGCCGCACGTGATCGAAAGCGGCCAGGCGATCGTAGAAGCCGAAGACGACGTCGTCGAATCCGAGGGGGTCGCTTCCACCGTCCGGAATCGCCTCGAGAAGCCGCACGGCGTCGTAGCCGATGAAGCCGACGGCCCCCGACGCGAAGCGCGGCAGGCCGGGGACGGCCGCGACGGGGGACGAGCGCAGGCGCTGCCGCAGCACGTCGAGGACGTTCCCCTCGTACGTCCGGCGCCTCCCGCCCGTCTCCTCGGTCACCCTCGTCCCGCGGGCCCGCACGACGAGGCGCGGGTTCCAGCCGAGGAACGAGTAGCGCGCGAGAGATTCCCCTCCCTCCACGGACTCGAGGAGGAAGGCGTTCCGGCTGCCGGCGGCGGCGCCGAGGAACGCGGAGACGGGGGTGACGAGATCGGCCGGAACCTCCCGCGTGATCGGGATGATGGCCGCGCCGCGCGCGAGGGCGGCCGCCTCGGCGGGCGAGGGCTGGGCGTGCGGCCTCACCTGGCCCTCTACGCCCGGGGGACTTCGAAGACGACGAAGATCTCCTGGGGCAGCTCCTTGCCGACGAGGTGCAGCTCGAAGATCCCGCCGAGGAGATCCCCCTCGGGGTGCGGGAAGTAGAGCATCTCGCGGACGTAGCCGTAGCGGGGGATCTCGACGCGATCGTGGAGGACCTCGGCGGCGCTCGAGATGTTCGGGAAGAACGAGCTGGTGACGAGGTGGTACGCGTCGAACTTGAAGGCGTTGAACTCCGCCGAGCTCATCCGCCGGTCGATGGAGAGCCCCCCCTGCAGGCGCCTCACCTCCTCGACGCCGGCCATCGCGTACCGGTGGCCGAAGGTATCGACGAGGTAGAACGACTCGCGGTTGATCGAGATGTAGGGAGTGACCCCCTTGTTCGCCACCCAGACCTCGAGCGGGATGAAGGGCTGATCGTCCCTGAACCGCGCCGCGCCCACCCCGACGGTCATGAGGACGAGATCCCCCTCCTCTTTGTACACGAACGGGGCGAGGGTCGGGCTGAGCGTGCCGGGGCGGAGCTGATCGCGGACCGTGAAGGCGCAGCCGGGAGCGGCCATCGACGCGACCAGCAGGAAGAGTGCGATAGGCTTCGGGGACGAACAGCGTGACATGGCGCGCTCCAGGTGACGCATGGGAGGAAATCTCGCCTCAGAGTAGGCGCCGCGACGCGAGGGCGTCAACCGCGGCGCGCCACTTTCGGAGGCGGCGCCGACTGTTCCATCCCGGGATGGAGGGGACTCTCGTGTCTTTGTCGAAGCTGGAGCGCGCGATCGTCGCTTGCGAGAAGTGCCCGCGGCTCAGGGCGCACTGCACGCGGGTCGCGATCGAGAGGAAGCGCGCGTTCCGCGACGAAGTCTACTGGGGGAAGCCCGTCCCCGGCTTCGGCGATCCGAACGCGCGGCTCTTCATCGTGGGCCTAGCCCCGGCGGCGCACGGCGGAAATCGCACGGGGCGCGTCTTCACGGGCGACCAGAGCGGGAGCTGGCTCTACGAGGCGCTCCACCGTTTCGGCTTCTCGAACCTCCCCGACTCCACGGGCCGCGATGACGGCGTCGTTCTCACCGGCTGCTTCATCTCGGCCTCCGCGCGCTGCGCCCCGCCGGCCAACAAGCCCACGAGACACGAGATCGACAACTGCCGCCCCTTCCTCGTCCAGGAGATGGCCCTTCTCCGTCGAATCGAGGTCGTGCTGACGCTCGGAAGCATCGCCCACGCGGCGTGGCTGAGGGCGGCGGGATGGTGGGATGAAATGGCGCCGCGCGAGCGCCCCCGCTTTCGTCACGACGGGGAATGGCGGCTTCCCGACGGAAGGACCCTCGTGAGCGCCTACCATCCCAGCCGCCAGAATACGAACACCGGAAGACTGACGCGGGCGATGTGGCACCGGGTCTTCGAGCGCGTCCGCTCGCGCCTCGCCTGAATCTATCCCGCGATCTTCCTCACCGCCGCGACGAGGGTGTCGATCTCCTCGGCGGTCGTGAAGGGGCCGGGGCTGACGCGGACCGCGCCGTGAGGGAACGTGCCCAGCTCGCGGTGAGCCCCCGGGGCGCAGTGGAGCCCCGAGCGGACGGCGATGTCGAACGAGGCGTCGAGGATCCCCGCGATCTCGTCCGGCGCGATCCCCTCGACGTTGAAGGTGAGGACGCTGACGCGCGGCGCCGACGCCGGCGGGCCGAAGAAGCGGATCTTCCGGTTATCGCCGAGCCCTGCGGCGAGCCTGACGATCATCGACATCTCGTGCGCGCGGATGGCGGCGAGGCCCCGCGACTCGACGTAGGCGACCCCCTCCATCATCGCCGCGATCCCCGGGGTGTTGAGCGTCCCCGCCTCGAGGTGGTGCGGGTACTCCTCCGGCTGGAGCGGGTATGAGGAGTCCCCTCCCGTGCCGCCGGTGCGCCACGACCCGATGGTCACCCCCGCGCCGAGGATCAGCGCCCCCGTTCCGGCCGGCCCGAGAAGGCTCTTGTGCCCCGGCAGGGCGAGAAGGTCGATCGACATCGCGGCCACGTCCACCGGCCAGAGCCCCGCCGTCTGCGCGGCGTCGACGAGGAAGAGAGCCCCCCGCTCCCGGGCGATCTTCCCGATCTCGGCGACGGGCTGCAGCGCCCCCGACACGTTCGAGCCGTGATGAAGCGCGACCATCCGCGTGCCGGCGGTCATCGCCGCGGCGATCGCCGCAGGATCGACGACGCCGAGGCCGTCGGGTCTCACGCGCGTGACCGTCACGACGCCGTCCCTCTCCAGCCTGTTGAGAGGGCGCACGATCGAGTTGTGATCGGAGACGGTCGTGACGACATGGTCGCCCTGCCTCAGCGCGCCGAAGATCGCGATGTTGAGGGCGTCGGTGGCGTTGAGGGCGAAGATCACGCGCGACGGATCGGGGGCGTTGAAGAAGGCGGCGAGCCTTCGCCGCGCCCCCGAGATGACCCCCTCGGCCTCCTGCACCATCCGGTACGAGCCCCGCCCGGGGTTCGCGCCGTGCTCGCGCAGGAACGAGCCGAGCCTGAGGTGGACGGCCTCGGGCTTCGGGTACGTCGTCGCGGCGTTGTCGAGATAGATGGTCATCGCGTCATCCGGGTCATCCGGGGTCAGGCGCCGACGTAGCGCGCGTAGAGGGCGCGTGCGGCCGCCGGGTCGCTGGTGCCGGCCACGATGGCCCGTCCGTCGGGAAAGATGGAGAGCTGGCACCCCGGCGCGGTGAAGCGGAGCATGAACTCCGATCGCTCGACCTGCCCCGCCGCACCCAGCCGGGCCGCGAGCGCCGCGAGGTCCAGCGCGCCGCGGGTCGAAGGCATGATCTGGACCGCGTTGCGGCCGCAGATCGCCGCCGGCCGCGTCCCCCGCCCCGCGAGGAACTCGAACTCCATCCCGTCGCAAGCCGCGCATCGGCGGCGCCCGCCCCCTCTCGGCACGCGCACGCGCGTGACCTTCTGAGTCCACGCGTCGACGCTCAGGAGGGCGTCGCTCGTCTCGCTCGACGAGCCCGAGAGGATCTTCAGCGCCTCCGCCGCCTGGAACGACGCGATGATGGCGACGATGGGGGCGATGACCCCGGCGGTGTCGCAGGTCGGCGTGGAGCCAAGATCGGGTGGAGTCTCCATCAGGCACCTCAGGCACGCCGTCTCGCCCGGGACGATCGTCATGGTGACGCCGTACGCCCCCAGGCACGCGGTGTAGATCCACGGGATACCGTGCCGGACCGCGACGTCGTTCATCAGGAATCGCGTCTCGAAGTTGTCGGTGCCGTCGAGGATGAGATCGACGCCGGTGAGGAGCCTCACCGCGTTGTCGGGCCCTAAGTCCTCGACCACCGCCTCGAGGGCGACCGTCGAATTGGCGGCCCTCAGATGATCGCGCGCCGCGATCGCCTTCGGCTTCAGCGCCCTCAGATCGTCCTCGGTGTAGAGGAACTGCCGCTGGAGATTGCTCTCGTCGATGACGTCGCGATCGATGAGGCGCAGCGCGCCGACCCCCGCGCGCGCGAGGATCGACGCGGTGACGGACCCGGTGGCCCCCACGCCCACCACGGCGGCGCGAGCCGCGCCGAGGCGCCGCTGCCCCTCGTCGCCGATCGGCTTGAAGAGGACCTGGCGCGAGTACCGGCCGTCGGCTTGGGCGCTCAAATCACCACCTCGCCAGCCCGCGCGAGCGCCGCGGAGAGCGCGCCGCGCATCGTCTCGACCGGACCGGAAAGCCCGGTGAAGAGGGCGTACTGCTCGATCCCCTGGGAGAGGAGCACGTCCAGCCCGGAGATGGTCTGGATGCCGCGCGCGCGCGCGAGGGTGAGGAGCGGCGTGAGGGGCGGGCGGTAGACGAGCTCGGCGACGAGCTGCCCCTTCACCGCGGCGGCCCCCACCGGCATCCCGCGGCGATCCATCCCCGCGGGGGTGGCGTTGATGAGGATGTCGTACGACGCGCGCGCGAGGCGCTTGAGCTCGACGTACCGCGCCCCGGTGGCGCGCGCCATCTCGCGCCCGGGCCTCTCGCGCCGCGAGGCGATGAGGACCTCCGCCCCCCCCTCCCTCAGGGCGACGGCCAGCGCGCGCGCCGATCCCCCCGCCCCGACGATCGCCACGGTCATCCCCGAGGGGTCGATCCTCAGGCGCAGCGGGTTCATGAGCCCGTCGGCGTCGGTGTTGAAGCCGAAGAGACGCTTCCCGTCGTTCACGATGGTGTTCACGGCGCCGAGCCGTCGCGCGGCCGGGTCGAGACGCTGCATCTTCTTCACGATGGCGATCTTGTGCGGCGCCGTCACGCTCAGCCCGCGAAGCCTCAGCTTCCGGATCAGCTTCGGGATGGCGTCCGCCTTCGGCGAGGCGAAGGGGAGGTAGCGGAAGTTGAGCTTGTGCTCCGCGTAGGCGGCGTTGTGCATCGCCGGCGACAGGGAGTGGGAGACGGGATACCCCGTGATGCCGGCGAGGCGCGTCTCGCCGTCGATCTCCTCGACGCGGTAGGTCCCGAGCGCCTCGGCGAGCGTGAGCTGGCCGGGGGCCGAGGCCCTCCCGTCGCGCAGCGCGACGTAGGTCGCCCACGATCCCCACGACGGCGCGAGGATGCGGCTCGCGACCCCGAGCTCCCCCATCGCGAAAGCCGCGAGCGGCGTCTTCCCCGCGGCGGCGCGGGCGAGGAGGTCCCGGATCGTGACGACGTCGAGGGGATCCGCGGCCGTCGTGACGATCTTCACGACCGCGACGCCGGGGACGCGCGCCATCCGCCGGTAGAGCGCCGCGAGCGACGCGGCGGCCTGCGTGCGCCGGCGGTCGTGGTGCGAGAGGATGATCTTCGCCGGCGCGAGATCGCCGATCGACCCTTCGAGCGCCGAGCCGTGCTCGACGTCGACGTACGCGACCCCGGCGCGGGCCGCGGCCAGGAGCGCCTCGCGGCGCCCCTTCTCCCCTCCCGCGAACTCCCCGCCGTCGGCGCGCCGGCGGCAGGTGGCGATGACGGGCCTCGGGGAGACCGCCGGCCCGGGGAACCACCCCGAGGGCTCGCGGGCCTTCAGGAGATCCAGCCGCACCTCGACCGCATCGACCCCCTCCGGGGGCGAGGCGAGAAGGCGCCGCACCTCGCCGGGATCGCGCTCCGAGATCGACAGGATGATCATGCGCCGTCCTTCGGAAAGAGGCTCGTCGAAAGGTACTTCTCCCCGCGATCCGGGAGGAGCGCCACGACGCGCCCGCGCCCGAGGCGCCGGGCCGTCACGAGGGCGGCGTGCACCGCGGTGCCGGACGAGATGCCGCCGAAGATCCCCTCGCGCCGGGTCAGATCGCGCGCGGCGCGGTACGCGTCCTCGTCGCTGACGACGATCCGGTCGTCGGCGACTTCGGGGTCCCAGATCGAAGGCACGCGCGACTCCTCGAGATTGCGAAGCCCCATCTGCGTGTGACCCGGCTGCGGCTCCGCGGCGACGATGCGGATGTTCGCGTCGAGCTCCTTCAGCCTGCGGCCGGCGCCGACGATCGTGCCGGTCGTGCCGAGCGTCGCCACGAACGCGTCGAGCCGCCCGCCGCACTGCTCCCAGATCTCCTCCGCCGTGTGGCGGTAGTGGGCGCCGGCGTTGTGGGGCGAATCGTACTGCGCCACCCGAAAATAGCGGTCCGGCTCCCCCGTCGCCATCTCGTCGGCCATGTCCCATGCCGTGTCGGAGCTCCCGCCGGGAGGGGTGAGGACGACGCGGGCGCCGAGCGCCCGCAGGATCACGCGGCGCTCCACGCTCGCCTTCCACGGCATCGTGACGACGACCTCGTACCCCTTCGCCGCGCCCACCATCGCGAGGCCGATCCCGGTGTTCCCGGACGAGGACTCGAGGAGGGTCATCCCGGCCTTCAGCGACCCGTCGGCCTCCGCCCGCTCGACGATCTCGAGGGCGATCCGCTCCTTGACGCTCCCCATCGGGTTGAACCCCTCGATCTTCGCGACGATCTCGGCGCCCGCCCCCTCGCCGATCCGCCGCAGGCGGACCATCGGCGTCCGCCCGATCGTCTCGAGGATGCTCTCCCGGATCTCCATGCGGGCAGCGTAACAGATCCCCGGAGTATCATGAACGCCCGCACACCCCATCCATCGGAGGGCCTTTCATGTCGAGACGTCTGCTGATCGCCGTCACCGGCGCCGCTCTGGTCGTGGCCGTCCAGGTCGGCGCTTGGCGCGCGGCCGAGGGGCGCCAGCCCACCGTCGGCCCGGCCGCCCCGCTGAGCGCCGATCTCGCGTACACCGCGGCCGCCTCCTCCGCGAAGAGCGCGCTCCGGAAGAAGTACGGGGAGGGGGAGGCCGAGCGGATCGATCGTGGGGTGGACCAGGTCCTCTCCCGATGGCGCGCGAGCGACGGCGACGCCGCGGCCTTCCGCTCCTTCGTCGAGGGGGAGTTCATCCCCGGCGGGGCCACGCTCGAGGCCGCCTTCGGGCGGTTCGAGGGGGCGATGGAGAGCCTCGACGGCTACTTCGTCTCGCTCTCGAGGGACCTCAGACGCCAGGTCGATCTCGACCTCGGGGCGGTCCTTCCCATCGACGAGCGGCTCGCGGGGTACGACCCCTCGGCGCACGTCAACGACGACCTCTTCGAGAACAAGGTCGCCTTCGTCGGACTTCTCAATTTCCCGCTGACGACGCTCGACCAGCGCATGAAGTACGGGATGGGGTGGACCCGCGAGCAGTGGGCCGCGACGCGGCTCGCCGGGAGGTTTCAGAACCGCGTCCCCGCCGACGTGCAGCAGCGCATCTCGGAGGCGGCGAGCGCCTCGGCGGCGTACATCGCCGGCTACAACATCTACATGCACCACCTCGTCACCTCGGACGGCGCGCGGCTCTTCCCGCCAGGGCTGAGGCTGCTGAGCCACTGGAACCTGAGGGACGATCTCAAGGCGCGCTATGCGGACGCCAACGGGCTTGCCATGCAACGCCTGATCGTGAAGGTGATGGACCGGATCGTGCGCCAGGAGATCCCGAAGGCGGTCATCGACAACCCGCTGGTCGATTGGAACCCGGAGACGAACGCCGTCACCGTCTCGACCGTGAGGGATGCGGAGCCTCCGGAGGGGAGGACGGCGTCCGCGAAGCCCGACCGCGAGCCCGACGAGCGGTACCGGCAGTGGATGGGATGGTTCAAGGCGGAGCGTCTCGCCGATCCGTTCACCCCCGAGGACCGGACCTTCATCGCGCGCCGCTTCAACGTGAACCGCGAGATCCCGGAGCCCCAGGTGCGCGCCCTCCTCGAAGCTCTCCTCGCCTCGCCCCTCGGCGAGCGGACCGGCCGGCTGATCGAGAAGCGGCTCGGGCGGAAGCTCGAGTCCTTCGACATCTGGTACGCGGGGTTCAAGCCGAGGGCGAAGTACCAGGAGTCGGACCTCGACGCGATGACGCGGAAGAAGTACCCGACTCCCGCCGCCTACGCGGCGGACATCCCGAGGATGCTCCGCGATCTCGGATTCGCCGACGACCGCGCCCGTTTCGTCGCCGATCACATCGACGTCGACGCGGCTCGCGGATCGGGGCACGCCCTCGGCGCCTCGCGGCGGGACGACAAGGCGCACCTTCGCACGCGCATCGCCGCCGGCGGCATGGACTACAAGGGGTACAACATCGCGGTCCACGAGATGGGGCACAACGTCGAGCAGGTCTTCTCGAACACGGCGATCGACCACACGCTCCTCGCCGGCGTCCCGAACAACGCATTCACCGAGGCGCTCGCCTTCGTCTTCCAGGCGCGCGATCTGACGCTCCTGGGCCTCCCCGGGGCCGACCCCGCGGCCGACTCGGCGCGATCGCTCGAAGAGTTCTGGGGGGCCCGCGAGATCGCCGGGGCCGCCCTCGTCGACATGGACTCCTGGCACTGGCTCTACGATCACCCCACGGCTTCGCCCGCAGAGTTCCGCGAGGCGGTGGTTGCCATCTCGAAGGGGATCTGGAACCGCCACTACGCCCCGATCTTCGGGGTGAAGGACGTGACCCTCCTCGGCATCTACTCGCACATGATCGACAGCGGGCTGTACCTTCCCGACTATCCAATCGGCCACTTCATAGCTTTCCAGGTCGAGGCGCACTTCAAGGAGGCGCACGGATCCTTCGGCGGGGAGTTCGAGCGGATCTGCCGCCTGGGCTCGCTGACGCCGGACGCGTGGATGCGACAGGCGGTCGGCTCTCCCCTGTCGGCCGACCCCCTCCTCGAGAGCGCGAAGGGGGCCCTCGACGCGTTGGGGGGATGAGGGCTAAACTCGGACAACTTTGGTCCTCGAGAGGCGGAGGAAGACGAATGGACAGCACGGCCGATTTCAGGCTGACGAGCTGCGCCAAGTCCGGCGGGTGAGCGGGCAAGCTGAGTCCGGTGGACTTGGGAGGCATGCTCAAAGGACTTCGCACGAAACCCGACAAGAACCTGATCGTCGGCTTCGATACTTCGGACGACGCGGGCGTCTACCGGATTTCGAGTGAGGTGGCGCTCGTCCAGACGGTCGACTTCATCACGCCGCTCTGCGACGACCCGTACCTGTACGGACAGATCGCGGCGGCGAACTCGCTGAGCGACGTCTACGCCATGGGGGGGAAGCCCCTCACGGTGATGAACGTCTGCTGCTTCCCCGCCCGCGGCGTCCCGGCCGACGTCTACCGGAAGATCCTCGAGGGGGGCCTTGCGAAGACGCTCGAGGCCGGCGCGACGCTCGTCGGCGGCCACACCGTCAAGGACGAGGAGATGAAGTACGGCCTCTCGGTCACGGGCCTCGTCCATCCCGACAGGGTTCTCAAGAACGGCGGCGCGAGCGCGGGCGACGCCCTCATCCTCACGAAGCCCGTCGGCACCGGCGTGATGGTCACCGCCTCGAAGCGGGGCGTCCTCCCCGCCGCAACGTTCCAGAAGGCCCTCGACCTGATGGCCCGCCTGAACGACGTCGCGGGGGATCTCGCGAGCGCGCACGGCGCCACCTCGTGCACCGACATCACCGGCTTCGGCCTCGCGGGCCACCTCCTCGAGATGGCGAAGGGGAGTCGCGCCGGGATGAGGATCCGGTTCAAGGACCTCCCCCATTTCCCCGAGAGCCTCGCCCTGATCGACCAGGGGATCAAGACCGGGGTGACGGAGTCGAACCGGGCTCTCGTCGGCACGTCGATCGTCTTCGACGCGGCCGTCACCGAGGTCCAGAGGTGGCTCTTCTTCGACCCGCAGACTTCGGGGGGCCTCATGATCTCGGTCCCCTCGGCTTCGGCCGACGCGCTCGTCCGTGACCTGGTCGCTCGAGGGCAGACCGACAGCCGAATCGTCGGCGAGGTCTTCGCGGCGGCCGAGCCGAAGGTGGAGGTCGTTGCCGGGTGACGCCTCCGACTCCCTGGCTCGCACAGTAATAAGGTGTGGCGCCCGGGACCGATTGTTCGGATATTAAGGGTGTGGCGCCCGGCCGATGTGTGCGCGCGCATAAAACAGGACCCCTGATCCTCGAGGAAAACGACTGCATGAATCCGACGCCGGACCGCTCGTTCCGATGGCTCGCGCCCACCGCGCTGATGCTCCTCCTCTCGGCGCCCATCGCGCGCGCCGCCTCCCCGATGCCGGCGATCGAGCCGGGTGTCGCCGAAGCGGTCGAAGGGGGGCGCACGGTCGTCGTCAACATCGTGCTCCGGGGCGGTCATTCGCTTCCGCCGTCGCCGTCGGCGTCCGACGAGAAGGAATTGCTCGAGAGCGTCGCCGCCGCCCACCGCGCGTTCCGCGGCGCCCTCCCCGCGCACGGCGTCCACCTCCTTCGCGAGCATACGTACGCGGCGGGATCGGTCGCCGAGATCGACGCCGACGGCCTCGAGGCGCTCGAGAAGATGCCGCAGGTCGAGAGCGTCTACCTCGACGGCACGGTGCACGCGCTCGACGCGGAGGGGAATGCGCTCATCGGCTCGACCACCGTCAACGCGAGCGGCTACACGGGCGCCGGGATGGCCGCGGCGATCGTCGACACGGGGATCGACTACACGCACCCCGCCCTCGGCGGGTGCCTGGGGAATGTCTCTTCGTGCCGCGTGAAAGGGGGGTTCGACTTCGTCAACAACGACTCCGATCCAATGGACGACAACGGCCACGGCACCGAGTGCTCCGGAGTCGTCGGCGCGAACAGCGGCACCCTGAAGGGGGTCGCCCCCGCCGTGAACTTCGTCGGCCTCAAGGTCCTCGCGGCCAACGGCTCGGGATCGTTCTCCGCGGTCGACTCCGCGCTCAACTGGGTCCTCACCAACCGCGTCGGGTTCAACATCAAGGTCGTCAGCATGAGCCTCGGCGATGGCTCGCAGCACAATGCCAGCACGGG
>JACPZX010000005.1 GCA_016195325.1 Acidobacteriota bacterium | reverse complement strand
CTGCTGAGCAGCCGGGATCCGCGGCTCGAAAAACCCTTGGAGCAACTCGTGGAGGTGGCGGCGTACGCGGATCGGAGTCTCGCTCTGCGACGTGACAAGCGTCGCGACGGAGGATCGGAGCAGGAGTGAGGAGGGTTTTTCTCCCGGCCGCGCTCGAGGCGCGACCGGGAGTTCGATGAGACCATGGTAGCGGGGGCAGGATTTGAACCTGCGACCTTTGGGTTATGAGCCCAACGAGCTACCAGACTGCTCCACCCCGCGGCCGTTTGGAAAGCCGGAGAGTACTCTTCATCCCCCGGCGAGTCAACCCGCGGCGATCACCACTCCGGCGTGCGATCCCACCGGTGATCGCGAAGACGCTTCACCACCGGCGGCTCGAGAGGCCCGCGAGCCGACGCGGCGGCGTTCGCCTCGACGTGCGCGACGCTCCGCATGCCGGGGATCACGGTGGACACGGCCTCGTGCGCGAGGCAGAAGCGCAAAGCCGCGTCGGCAAGGGTCGGCGCGTGCTTCGGGACGAGCCAGCGGAGCTTCTCGACGCGATCGACGGTGCGCTCCAGGCGATCTCCGGCGAAATAGCGCTCGCGGAACTCGCCGCGGCGGAAGACCGTGGTCGCGGTGAGCGCCCCGCCCAGCGACGACTCGTCGAGCGGAACGCGCGAGATGATGCCGCAGCCGGCCTCGATCGCCGCCGGGAAGAGAGCGTCCTCGGGGGCCTGCTCGAAGATGTTGTGGACCACCTCGACGACCTCGGTGCGCTTCTTGCGCACCGCCGAGACGACCGTCTCGGAGCGAAATGTGTTCACCGAGATGCCGTGGTGGCGGATCTTCCCCTCGGCCTTCAGGGCCTCGAGGGCGGCGTGCCACCCCCCCTCCTCGGTCCACGAGTCGAGCCAGACGTGGAGGAGCACCACATCCACGCGCTCGCGCCCGAGATTCTTGAGTGACCGCTCGACGGATTCCCGGAGGTGCTTCACCGGGAAGGCCTCATCGGCCGGCGTCCCCGGATCGGGGGGCCATTTCTTCGAGGTGGACGGGACCTTCGTCAGGATGATCGCCTCGCGACCCGCCTCGCCGGCCTCGCGGAGGGCCCGCCCGACGAGCTTCTCGCTCCGGCCGTCGCCGTACACGGCCGCGGTGTCGAAGAAGTTGATCCCGAGGTCCACCGCGCGGCGGAGCGCGCGGACCCCCTCCCCCTCGTCCACCGGCCCCCAGAGATCGCCGCCGAGCTGCCAGGCCCCGAAGCCGATCTCGGAGACCTGAAGCCCCGTCTTTCCGAGCGCCCTTCGAGTCACCTGCATCTCGTCGCCCCTCCGTCCCGCGTCCCTAAGGTAGAATAGCCGCACTCCAGAAACCTTCCACTTCAAGGAGGAGCCCCATGTTCGGCACCAAGGACAAGGAGTACTTCGACACCTTCTCGACCCTCGCGGGGAAAATTCACGAGGGGGCGAACCTCCTCCACGAGATGATGCGCAACTACGATCGGCCGCAGGAGTCCGCGCGGCGCATCAAGGCGCTCGAGCACGAGTGCGACCAGATCACGCACAACCTCGTCAAGATGCTCAACAAGACCTTCATCACGCCGTTCGACCGCGAGGACATCCACGACCTCGCGACGAAGCTCGACGACGTCATCGATTTCATCGACACCACCGCCGACCGGATGACCTTCTACAACCTCGCGAGCCCCCCTCCCGAGATGCTCGGCATGGCCGACGTCCTCGTGCGGCAGACGGCGGTCCTGAAGGAAGCCATCGCCAACCTGAGGACGTCCGATCACATCCTCGAGAAGTGCGTCGAGATTCACGCCCTCGAGAGCGAGGGGGACCGCATCTTCCACGAGGGGCTCGCCCGCCTCTTCCACAAGACGCGGAAGGAGGACGCGATCGAGCTGATCAAGGAGAAGGACGTCCTCGAGACGGTCGAGACGGCGACGGACATGTGCGAGGACGTGGCGAACGTCCTCGAGGGAATCATTCTGAAGAACGCCTGATCCGGAAGACGATCTCCCCCGGCCGCGCGTAGCCGAGCTTCTCGCGCGCGAGCTTCTCGATCACGTACGGGTCGCTCCGGAGCCCCCTCACCTCCGACAGGAGAGCCCCGTTCTCCTCGCGCAGGGAGGCCACCTCGGCGTTCAGCCGCGAGAGCTGGGCCCTCTGCCGCCTCACGTCGAGGAAGCCCCGGTCGCCGGTCACCGCGGCGATCGCGACGAGCAAGGCTAAGACCAGCACCAGGAAGATGACGAGCTGGCGCCCGATCTTCGGCTTACGGCCGGCGTCTCTGGATCGATCGCCCGGCGTAGACGGCGGCATCCCCGAGATCCTCCTCGATGCGGAGAAGCTGGTTGTACTTCGCGACGCGCTCTGCGCGGCATGGCGCCCCGGTCTTGATCTGGCCCAGGTTGAGCGCGACCGCGAGGTCGGCGATGAAAGTGTCCTCGGTCTCCCCCGAGCGGTGCGACACGACGCAGGTGTACCCGCTCTCTCCGGCGAGACGGATCGTGTCGAGCGTCTCCGTGAGCGTGCCGATCTGGTTGAGCTTGATCAGGATCGAGTTCGCGACCCCGGTCTCGATCCCCTTCCTGAGGATCGCGGCGTTCGTCACGAAGATGTCGTCGCCGACGATCTGCACGCGGGCGCCGAGGACCTCGGTCATCTTCCGCCACCCGTCCCAGTCCCCCTCCGCCAGGCCGTCCTCGATGGAGAGGATCGGGTAGCGCTTCACGAACCCCTCGTACATGGAGATCATCTCCGCCGCCGTCCGCTCGGGCGGCGTCTCCGTCTCGAGGAGGTACTTCCCCGATTTCCTGTCCGCCGACGGCTTGAAGAACGTGGAGGCGGCGACGTCGAGGGCGATCGCGGCGTCCTCGCCGGGCCGGTACCCCGCCTTCTCGATCGCCTGGACGATGATCGCGAGCGCCTCGTCGTGCGACTTCAGATGGGGGGCGAACCCTCCCTCGTCGCCGACGGAGGTTGCGAGGTTCCGCGACTTGAGGACCGCCTTGAGGTGGTGGTAGATCTCGGCCCCCATCCGCAGCGCCTCGCGGAACGAGGGCGCGCCGACCGGCAGGACCATGAACTCCTGGATGTCGAGGTTGTTGTCCGCGTGCACGCCGCCGTTGAGGATGTTGAAGAGGGGCACGGGAAGGACCCGCGCGCCGGGCCCGCCGAGGTAGCGGTAGAGCGGCAGCCCCGACTCCTCCGCCGCCGCCCGCGCCACGGCGAGGCTGGCCGCGAGGAGCGCGTTCGCCCCGAGCTTGGACTTCGACGGCGTGCCGTCGAGATCGAGGAGCGTGCGATCGACGAAAGCCTGGTCGGCCGCCTCGATCCCCTCGAGCGCCGCGGCAACCGTTCCGTTCACGTGGGCCACCGCCTTCGAGACGCCCCTGCCGAGGTAGCGGGCCTTGTCGCCGTCCCGCAGCTCGATCGCCTCGCGCTCCCCGGTGGAGGCGCCGGAGGGGACCGCCGCGCGCCCGGAGGCGCCGCTCTCGAGGACGACCTCGGCCTCGACCGTGGGGTTTCCCCTCGAGTCGAGGATCTCTCTTCCGACGACAGATTCGATCGCGCTCATCGTCCAGGTCTCTCCCTCGCGTCCCTCAGCCGCCCAGGAGCGCCTTCTTCCCGTCCTCGACGAGGCGCGCGAGATCGGCCGGCGTGCGGGCTTCGACATAGTAGCGCACCACGGGCTCCGTCCCCGAGGGGCGCATGAGCAGCCACGCGCCGTCGTCGAAGTCGAGCCTGAGGCCGTCGAGCACCGTCGCCTTCGAGACGCTTCGCGATCCCACGGTGTCGGGGGGGCGGCTCATCCGCTCGCGGAGCCGCGTGACCTGATCGGCGCTCACGGGCGTGTCCTCCCGGGCGCTGTGGTACGCGCCGACCTTCGCAAAGAGATCGTCGCGCTGCGCCCTCAGGCTCTTCCCGCGGACGGCCGTCATCTCGGCGGCGAGGAGCCCCGCCAGGAGGCCGTCCTTCTCGGGGACGTGCCCTACCACCGACATCCCGGCGCTCTCCTCGCCGGCGAGGTACGCCTTGCCGTCGAGGAGCAGCTCGCCGAGATACTTGAACCCGACGCCCGTCTGGTGGAGCGGCATCCCGTAGTGAGAGGCCACGGCGTCGATCAGCCGGGTCGTCGCGTACGTGCGGGCGAGGCCGTGCCGCCAGCCGCGGGACTCCGCGAGGTAATCGGCGAGAAGCGCGAGGACCGTGTTGGGGGTGACGAAAGAGCCGTCCGAGTCGACGACGCCGAACCGATCGGCGTCGCCGTCGGTCGCGATGCCGATCGACGCCTCCCCGCGCGCGACGAGCGCTGCGAGCGCCCCGAGGTTCTTCGGCGACGGGTCGGGGCCGAGGTTCCCGAAGGTCACGTCGCGCTCCTCGTGGATCGAGACGACCTTCACGCCGTGGCGCCTCAGCGCCTCGGCGAGGAACCCCCGCCCGGCCCCCCACAGAGGATCGACGGCGACGGCGGCGCGCGACTTCCGGATCTCGTCGAACCGCACGATCTTCGCCAGGGCGTCGAGGTAGGGCTCGCGGAAGCTCTCGTCGACCCCCGCGGGGGCGGCGGCGCCGTGGTGCACGGGAACCCGCTCCGTCGCGAAGTGCGCCTCGCCGGGAGACTTCAAGAGGCCCGCGATCCGCGCCTCGAGGTCCTTCGTCATCTCGGGAGGGGACGGCGCCCCCTTCTCGTTGTTGACCTTGAACCCGCTCCACGACGCCGGGTTGTGGCTCGCCGTGATGTTGATCGAGCCCGCGAGGCCCCGCGCCCGGATGGCGTGCGAGATGGCCGGCGTCGGGACGTGCGACGTGGCGAGCTGGACGGCGATCCCCTCGGCGGCGACCGTCTTCGCCGCCTCGGCGGCGAAGTGCTCCGAGAGGAACCTCGGGTCGTATCCGGCGCAGATCCCGAGGCGCGACGTCCCCCTCGACTTCAGATGATCCGCTAGGGCCTTCGCGACGAGCCGCACGCGGGGGAAGGTGAAGGCGTCGGCGATGATGCCGCGCCATCCGGAGGTGCCGAAGGCGATCGCGCTCAACGGGCCGTTCCTTGACGGCGGTCCGAGGGCGTCTCTATAATTCCTTCCGCTGCTCCATCACGTGCTCGCACAGGATCCCCTCAAAGTGACCGACAAGATCGTCATCCTCACCACCGTCGACAGCGAAGATCTCGCGCTCAAGATCGCCTCCGGTCTCGTCGAGGGGCGGCTCGCGGCGTGCGTCAACGTGATCTCCTCCGTCCGGTCGATCTACCGCTGGAAGGACAAGGTCTGCGACGACAAGGAGATGATCCTGATGATCAAGACGTCGGCGCACCTGTTCAACGAGGTGCGCGACCTGATCCGCGAGCAGCACACGTACGAGCTGCCCGAGATCCTCGCCCTTCCGGTGGCCGCCGGCGACGAGAAGGTGCTCGACTGGATCATGACCTCCGTGAAGGGGCGGACCCCGTAGCCACGGCCGTCTTGCCGATCGCCGCCAGCCCTCTCGAAAGGTCCTCGATGAGGTCCTCCGCGTCCTCGATCCCCACCGAGATCCTCACGAGGCCGTCCGTGACTCCGATGCGGCGCCTCTCGTCCACGGGGACCGAGGCGTGCGTCATGCTCGCCGAGTGCGAGATGAGCGTCTCGACGCCGCCGAGGCTCTCCGCCAGCGCGCACAGGCGCAGGGCGTCGAGGAAGCTCTTCGCCTCCGCGTAGCCCCCCAGATCGAACGAGATCATCCCGCCGAATCCCCGCGCCTGCTGCTTCGCGAGCGCGTGCTGGGGATGCGACGCGAGGCCGGGGTAGTTGACCGCGCGGATCTCGGGCCGCCCCGCGAGAAACGCCGCGATCTTCCGCGTGTTCACCTCGTGCCGCTCCATCCTGACCGCGAGGGTCTTCACCCCGCGGAGGACCAGCCACGAGTCGAACGGGGAGAGGATGGCCCCCGCCGACTTCTGGATGAAGTGGAGGCGCTCGCCGTCCTCCTCGCGCGCCGCGATGACCGCGCCGCCGACGCTGTCGCTGTGGCCGTTCAGGTACTTGGTCGTGCTGTGGACGACGAGATCGGCGCCCAGGGGGATCGGGTTCTGCCAGTACGGCGACATGAAGGTGTTGTCGACGACGAGGCGGGCGCCGCGCTTGCGGCAGAGGGCCGCGCACCCCGCGATGTCGGTGAGGGTCATGACGGGATTGTGCGGCGTCTCGATGAAGACCATCGTGGTGTTCGGCTTCATCGCCGCCGAGACGTTCGCGAGATCCGTCGTGTCGATGAAGGAGAACTCGACGCCGAAGTGCTTGAGGATCCCGTCCACGAGGCGGAACGTCCCGCCGTACACGTTCTGCGAGACGACGACGTGATCGCCGGCCTTCAGCATGGAGAAGACGGCGTTGATCGCCGCCATCCCCGACGCGAACGCGAGGGCCCGTTTCCCCTTCTCGAGGATCGCGAGGTTGTTCTCGAGAGCCGAGCGGGTGGGGTTGATGGTGCGGGCGTAGTTCCACCCCTTCGTCTCGCCGAGCGCCTCGACTTCGTAGGTGGAGGTCTGGTAGATGGGGACGGAGACGGCGCCCGTGGTGGGGTCCGGCTCCTGTCCCGCGTGGATGGCGTCGGTTGCGAATCCCATGGAGTGGCTCCTGCGTGAGTGTCGGCGGCGCGAACTGGAAAAATACAGGAGCCCCCGGGGGGAATCAACCCGGCGTCTAGCCCTTACCCTTGCCCTTCCCCTTGCCGTGGCCGTGATTCTCGCCCTGGTCGTCGCCGTCCCCGTGGCCGTGCCCCTCGCCCTGGTCGTCTCCCCCGTGCTTGCCGCGGTACTGGGTTCCGGCCACCGACTTCCACGTCGGTCCGGCCTGTCGCCAGCCGACGACCGTGTCGGGGGGGACGCTGAAATACCGCGCCTGCGTCCTCACGTTCACCCAGTAGGCGACGTCGCTGTCGGTGAGGGCGACCTGCTCCTTCGGGTGGTTCTTCCAGTGGCCGTAGGCCTTTCCGTACGGCGGGCCGGGGTCGTGCTGCACGGGAACGAAGACGCGATCCGGGGGAACGTTCAGCCGCGTCATCACCTGGACCCACGGGGTCCCTTTCGAGCGAAGATCCCAGACGGCCGAGAGCGACACGTGGGCCTCGTTGGCCATGAACAGAAGGATGGGGAAGTCCAGCTCGGGAGCCTTCATCTGCGGGTAGACCGCCCTCACCTGCTCGGCGGGGGGCTGGTACGCGGTGTTCGCGACGTGCAGGTAGACCTGCGAGTCGTTCTTCGGATCGGGCTTCCAGAGGAAGTCCAGGTTCACCGAAATGCCGGCGGATGCCGTCGAGACGGCCGCGGCGACGGCGGCCAGGATCGCGAGTTTTCTCATGTCAGAAGTCGATTCCTTTCTGCGCGAGGATCCCCTGCTGGTACGGGTGCTTCACCTCGCGCATCTCGGTCACCATGTGGGCCCGCTCGATAAGCCGCTCGTGGGCGGCGCGGCCCGTCAGGACAAGATGAAGCTCCGGGGGCTTGCGGTCCACCAGGTCGAGGACCTGCTCGATGCTGAGGAGGCCGTCCGAGACGGCGTTGTTGATCTCGTCGAGGATGACGATGTCGTAGGCCCCCGACCGGACCTTCTCCTCCGCCAGGGCGAACCCTTCCGCCGCCGCCTTCCTGTGGACCTCCTCGGGGATCCGGTCCCCCATGATCCGGTAAAACCCCTTGCCGGCCTTGATCAGCTCGAACTCCGGCGCGAGGCGCGCCGCCGAGACCTGCTCGCCGGTCTTCCACGGCCCCTTGATGAACTGGATCATGACGACCTTCAGGCCATAGCCGCAGGCCCGGAGCGCGGTCCCGAGCGCCGCGGTCGTCTTCCCCTTCCCGTTCCCGGTGTTGACGATGACGAGCCCGAGCCGCTTCGGCGCGCTCGGCTCCGTCACGGATTCCGTCATCCTCCGCCCCCTCCCCCCCGGACGCCGCCGACACCGGCGACGGCCGCGCGACATTATAAGCCCCCTCCGACGAGCGCGTTGCGCCCGCTGCGGGGTCTCCCTATACTCCACCGCATGATCGCACTCACCCAGAACGCCGCGGCCCAGATCCTCCGCATGATGAACGAGCAGAAGCTCACCCCCGGCGAGTCTGGTGTGAGGTTCGGCGTGAAGCCCGCCGGATGCTCGGGGCTCTCCTACACCATGGACTTCGACGGCGCGCCGAAGGACGGCGACCAGGTCGCCACGCAGCACGGCATCCGGATCGTGATCGACGCGGCCGCCGCTCCGTACCTCGACGGGACCGAGATCGACTGGAAGGGGGGCCTCCTCGGCGCCGGCTTCCAGTTCCGGAACCCGAACGCGACCAAATCGTGCGGCTGCGGCGAGAGCTTCAGCGTCTGACCCCCGCCCCGAAGTGGCGGCACCGCGGCGCGAGCGGACACGCCTCGCAGATCGGTGACGCCGCCCTGCAGATCTCCCGGCCGTGGGCCCGGAGCGCCCCGTGCGCGCGGATCAGCAGATCGCACCCCGCACCAGGCTCCTCCTTCATCGCCGCCTCCTGCGCCGACCGGTAACTTCTCGGATAGCTCTTCGACTCCTCCCCGAGCCCCAGGCGGAGGAGAACCCGGAGGCCGTTCGACTCGAGGGCGAGAAACGGCGCCGCGCCGTTGAAGAGGAGGATCCTCTCGGCGCCGGGATCGCCGAATCCGGGGAAACGCTTGAACAGCCTCTTCGCCTTCGCCGGCGCCAGCGCGAGGGCGGCCTTCACGTCCCCGTCGGGGAACGCGTCGGTGGCGATGCGCGCGGCTTCCCGGAGCCGCTCCACACGATCCTCGGGACGCATCCCGCCGAGCCTCGCGGCCTCGAGAAGGGCGCCGGGCGGAGCCGCCAGGATCGCCGCCGGCGTCACTCCGACCTTCCGCTTCAGGAATTCGTACGCGGCCCGGCGCTTCGCGTCGGGGACGAGGTAGGCGACGTTCTCCCAGAGCACCATCTCGAACGGGTGGGTGAGCTCGGGGCGGAACCGGCCGTGGAGTTTCTCGAGCGCCGCGACGAGCTTCCGGAGCCTCACGGGCCCGGAGCCCACGCTAGGGACGCCGCGCGCGGAGCTCCGTGCCCCGCCTCATGACTCCGCCGCGCACGACGTAGCGCATCTGCCGCAGGTTGCGGACGGTGACCAGAGGGTCGGCGGCGACGACCAGGAGGTCCGCGGCCTTCCCGGCCTCCACCGTCCCGAGATCCTTCGCCCGGCCCATCGCGGTGGCCCCGCCGAGCGTCGAAGCCCTGAGGACCTCCGCGGGCGTCATCCCGGCCGCCTCCATCGCCTCCATCTCGCCGAACACCGAGGGCCCGTGAAGCGTCAGCGGGTTCCCCGCGTCCGTCCCCATCGCGATGGGGATCCCCGCGTCGCGCACGCGCCTCAAATTCGCCGCCATCGTGTCGCGCATCGCCTCGCGGTTCGCGAAGCGGGCGAGGGCCGCCGCGTCCACCTTCCCCGCCGCGGCCTTCGGCGTCGAGGCGACGTGGTCGAGCGTCTCCGCGTCGACGCACTGCCCCGGATCGTCGACGGGAGGGGGGTTTCCGCTCAGCACCGACTGGTACATCCGGTAGTACCCGTCGATGACCGTGAGCGTCGGGCAGTAGATCGTCCCGTTCCTCTTCGCGAGATCGATGAACTCGTCGTCGAGCGGGAGGTCCCAGACGCTGTGGACGAGGAGGTTCGCGCCGGCCCCGAGGCTCGCCTTCGCCTCCTTCAGCCCGGTGGCGTGGACGATGAGAGGGAGGTGGCGCGCCCTCGCCTCCTCGCCCGCGGCGCGCACGGCGCCCGCCATCTCGTCGAAGCCGCGCGCGGTGTTGTCGATGAACCAGACCTTCACGGCGCTCGTCGCGTGCGCGGACAGGTACCGGACCCCCTCCCGCGCGGCGTTCGGGTCGGCGAGGTAGATGAACTGCCGCTCGGCGGGCAGGTTGAGCCAGTGGTCGAGCGTCGTGAGGAGGGGCCCGGCCGCGGCGACGTGGGGCGAGGCGGTGTCGGCCTCGGCGCGCGCGCGGAGATCCCACGTCCACGGGTAGCCCCCCACGTCGAAGACCGACGTGACCCCCGAGCACACGTACGAGCGGAGAAAGCGCCCGGGGTCGCCGCGCAGCTTCGCCTGGAGCTGCTCGTACGGGAACTGCTCCCGGAGGTCGATCGAGTCGGGGCGCCCGTCGGCCCAGCCCGTTTGCGAGAAGTGGACGTGGGCGTCCACGAGCCCGGGGGTGACGAAGAGCCCCGTCAGATCGACCGTCTCGAGCCCCTCCGGGATCGGGCACGCCGATCTCGATCCGGCGCAGTCGATCTTCCCGCCCCGCATCACGATCACCGCGTCGGCGACCGCCGCTCCGCCCGTTCCGTCGAGGAGTGTCTCCCCGGCGAGGGCGACCGGGGGCGGAGGCGTGTCCTTCGAGGCCTCGAAGGCGGTGGTGACGGCGATCTTCCACCCCTTCTTCGTCTCGAGGAAGATCCGCTCCGAGATCCCGAGGTGCTCGTCCCCCGCGCCGTAGCGGACGCGGTAGCGATACGTCCCGTAGACGACGCCGGCGCGGATCGGCACGAGCTGGAGGTCGTGCCCCTCGAAGACCTCGGGCCACGGATCCTTTTTCGACTGCTCGGCGTGGGCCGCGAAGCCGCGCTGCGGCCCCTCGGGGCCGGTGCGGGCGAACGTCTCGGCGTCGAGGTAGCCCGCGAGGTACGCGTCGCGATCGCGGCGGCGGATCGCGTCGAGGTTCGACTCGAAGAGCTTTCGCGCCTCCACGAGATCGCGCCCAAAGTCGGCGAACGCGATCCCCGACAACAGGCAGGAGAGGAAGATGACGGTCATTCGGCGCACGCGTCCTCCTTCGACCCGGGATGGGTCCGCAAGAGCGGGGAAGGATAGATCAGGGGCAGGAGAATGCGGACCCGGCGATCCCGGCGTCGCGACCGGCCGCCTGGGAGCCTCCCGCGTCGTAGGTGCCGCTCCCGCCGCAGCTCGTCCCCCGCACGAGGAACCAGAACCCCTGGCCGAGGGCGGGCGCCGCGCCGTACGCGAGCGACGTGGACGGCAGATCGTTCGCGAGGCACTCCTCCGTCGAGGTCGTGAAGTTGCCGTGCGACTGGGTGAGAGCCGGCAGGCCCCCCCTGACGACGTCGTACCCCGTCGCGCCGGCGAGCGCCGTCCAGGAGAGCCCGCCTGGGCTCATCGAGACGTCCGGCGTCCCCGCGGGAGCCCCCGAGCAGACCGCCGTCGACTCGGTGGCGGCGTCGTTCGCGCCGTTCGTGTCCGTCACGGAAGACGCCACGCGCGCGGTGTTGACGAGAGGGCCCGACGCCCCGGCCGTCACGCCGACGACCACCGTCGCGCTCGCGGACGCGGCGATGTCCCCGAGATCGCACACGACGGGGCCCGACCCGGCGCAGCTTCCCTGGCTCGGCGTCGCGGAGACGTACGTCGCGGCGGCGGGCAGCGTGTCAATCAGGCGGACATTCGTCGCCGCGGCCGCGCCGACGTTGGCGACGGAGACGGTGTACGCGAGCGCGCCGGTGGGGGCCACCGGGTCCGGCGCATCGATCTGGGTCACCGACAGATCCGTCGGCGGACCGACGCGGCACCCCGCGGAGATGGAGAGGAGGTAGTCGCCGATCGTCGATCCGGTGACGAGCGCGTAGTAGGTGCCCGGGACGGACACCCGGTACGCCAGCGCCTCGCCGGGAGAGTTAGGGTTCTTGGCGGTGAGGCTTCCCGCGCCCGAGGTCGTCGAGGAGGTCGAGCCCGCGTCGTTGACGGCCACAAGCGGCAGGCCGCTCGCGTCGAGCAGCGTGAGGGCGGCGTTGATCGGCGTGTTGTTTCGGAGCGGATCGCCGTCGAGGCCCAGAAGGACGAGATCCCCCGCCGCGGCGGTGAAGGCGTAGACGTCGTTGTCGGTGAGCGCCGAGAGCGCGCCGTAGAAGTAGCCGTTCGGCGCCGCGTTCGCCTGCGGGATCGTCCCGTTCGGCTCGGTCTCCGGCGTCGCCGAGCCGATCGGAGGCTCCACGGCGGCGTAAAGCCGGTACGGCTCCGCGATGCGGATCGACGAGAACTGGCTCACCCGGAGGTACGCCGGCGCCCCCGTGAGAGGGGTCCCCGCCACGTTCGGCGCGAGGCTCCCGAAGGGGGCGTCGTCGTTCTGATCGTCGTACTCGAGAGTGTCCGCGGCCGTCGTCGCGCGCAGGTCGAAGTCCGTCGAGTTCGACGCCACCCCGTCCACGAGGGCGAAGAGGCGCGAGCCGGCGGCGGGGGTTCCGACGGCGAAGAAGTCCGCTTCGCCCGCCGGGGAGATCGTCCCTTCCGCGCCGCACGCGAGCTCGTTCGCCGCGGCGGGGGTGTCGTTCGTCTCGACTTCCCTCGGGCAGGCGTTCACCTCGATCCGGAACGGGCTTCCGGCGGTGAGCGCGTTCTCGTCCACGAACGCGTAGGCGGTCTGGCCCGCCGCGAGAGGAACGCACATCACCTCCTCCGACGTGCTCGTGGTCCCCCGGTTCGCCGCGGCGAGGCACGATCCGACCGTCACGGGGGGCGACCCCGCCGGGCACGAGCTCGCGACGTACGAGACCAGGTTCAGCGACGCGCTGTACCCCGTGACCTTCACCGAGTACTCCCCCGCCGCGGCAGGGGTGAAGGAGTAGACGGCGTCGCGCCCGGGGGCCGTGGAAGCGACCTGCCCGACGCCGCCGAAGCACCCCGCGCCGGACAGCTCGTAATCGTCGGCCGCGAGAGCCGTCGTGCCGGCGACCGGCGCGTCGAGCTGGAGGGGGATCGCCCCGGCGCAGACGTCGTTCGACGGAGGGCCCGGCTGGGTGACGCGGAGCTGGACGGCCGTGTTCGCGGCCGCCGGCGCGCTCGTTCCGAGCTGCCAGACGAGCACGTAGTAGGTCGTGCCGCCGGTCAGGTGAGCCGTCACGACCGCCTGGAGCGTCTCGAAAGAGCACGCGTCGTTGTCGCACGCGCCGGAGAGCTGCGTGAACGCCCCCCCGCACCCGCCGGGCGACGTGTAGACCGCCAGGACCGTGTCGTTGACGGTGGTCCCCGTCGGCGCGTCGGCGCAGGTGGAGATCGTGTAGTCGTTCGTCGCCGTCGGCGTGAAGGTGTACCAGATGCTCCGGGAGACGTTCGCCTGGCACGAAGGGCCGGAAGGATCGCCCGCGGTCGAAGCGTCGGTGACGTCGGACGTGAGCGCCGTCGTGTACGGGAAGGGGCCGTTGCCGGGGATCGACTCGGCGCTTCCGCACAGGTCGTTCGCAGGCGGCACCAGCGGCCTCTGCGCGACGCGGAGCTGCACCGCCGTGTGCCCCGCGAGGGGCGCCGCCGATCCGAACTGCCACGCGAGGACGTAGTAGGTCGTTCCCGCGTCCAGCGTCGCCGTGATCTCCGACTGCTGCGCGCACGCGTCGTCGCTGCACCCGCCGGCGATCTCGGTGAAGGTCCCCCCGCAGCCTCCCGAGGAGGTGTAGATCGCGAGGACGGTGTCGTCCACCGTCGTCGCCGTCGGCGCCGACGCGCAGGTCGAGAGGGTGTAGCTCGCCGTGAGCGACGGCGTGAACGCGTACCAGATCGATCGGGAGACGTCCGGCTGGCAGGATGGGACCGCCGGATCCCCCGACGTCGTCGCGTCGGTGAGGTCGCCGGTCACCGACGTCAGGTACGGGAAGGGCCCGCCGGCCGGAATCCCCTCGGCGCCGGCGCAGACGTCGTTCGACGGGGCCGACAGGAGCTGGTACCCCGAGACGGTCCGGATCCCCTGCCTCCTCGTGGCGGCGCCCTCGCCGGCGGAGCGCGACCCCGCGCCCGGGCTCCGCTCCGGGTCCGGCTTCGCCCCCGCCGTCGAGACGATCCGCGCCTCGATCGTGACCGGGAACTCGGCCTCCGCGACGTCGACGACGATCACCAGATCCGGCGCCCGCCGCACGGAGGTCTCATGAAGCTCGAGGTGGGCGTCGAGGTCACGCCCGTCGGCG
This sequence comes from Acidobacteriota bacterium, assembly GCA_016195325.1. Taxonomy (NCBI): domain Bacteria; kingdom Pseudomonadati; phylum Acidobacteriota; species Acidobacteriota bacterium. The sequence continues at coordinate 1,722 of JACPZX010000005.1, read as the reverse complement.
TCCGTGGCGTTCAGATCCCCATACCGCAGCACGGGACTCCCTCCCGGCTCCAGGAGCGTGAGACTCCGCCCGTCGCCTTCGAGCCGCCACGAGAGGTTCCCGCGCATCGCGAGATCGACGCGGAGCGACGGGTCGCTCCCCTCCTCCGCTCCGCCCGGCGCCTCGACCGTGAACCCCTGCTCGAGACCCCGGTCGCTCACCAGGTACCACTCGTCGATCCCGTCCCTGAAATACTCGACGCCGTCCGGAGACGGATCGAGACGCGACGCGGGCTCGGGCGCGGGAGCCTCGCCGGATCGAGGGGCGAGATACTCGAGACCCCATCCCCATCCCGGGCTCGGACTCGGCCGGGGGGCGATCCGGACGCCGTCGCGGGAGAAATGGAACCGAAGCCTCTGTCCCGGGCTGAGCGCCTCGAACCCGCCGTCGGCCGACGCGCGCACATCCCCCGGAGACTTCGGCGAGGAGGCGCCGATCGCGCCACCGCCCGCGACCGCGAGCGCGACGAGCGCGCCAGCCGCCGCGCGGGACGCCCGGCGGATTCCGGCGCCGCTCACGGGCAGGCCCCGGCGGAGAGCGCGACCTCCGCGTCGCGGTGGCCGGACTGGTCGGGGGTGTCGTAGGTCCCGTTCCCTCCGCAGCTTACGGCCCGGACGAGGAACCAGTAGCCGGTCCCGAGTGCGGGAATGCCGGAAAACGTCGCGTGGTTCACCGGCGTGTCGTTCGCGACGCACTGTTCGGTCGAGGTGCCGAAGTTCCCGGACGACTGGTTCAGCGTCCCGAGGCTGCCGCGCACGACATCGTACCCCGTGGCGCCGGCCACGGCGTCCCACGTGATCGCGTCGCCGTCCGCCAGCGCCGTCAGAATCTGCCCGGGAGGCGCGATCCCATCGTCGACGAACCCGTTGCAGTCGTTGTCGAGTCCGTCGCACGTCTCGACGCCCGGCGCCCCCTGTGTGCACGTGTCGAAGATCCGGCCGCCCAGGCAGGTCGCAACCCCCGTCGAGGCGCAGGTCCCGATCCCGCAGCTCGTCGGGACCGCGCCGAAGTCCTCGTCCACCGTCCCGTCGCAGTCGTCATCGACGTTGTTGCACGTGGCGTCGGACGGCGCGGGCGTGCCGGGCGTGCAGGTGCTCGTCACTGAACCCCCGACGCACTGCGTCTGGCCGGTGGCCGAGCAGGCACCAACTCCGCAGCTCGTGGGCGTCGGGACGTAGTCCTCATCGACCGCCCCGTCGCAGTCGTCGTCGATGTTGTTGCACGTCGCGTCGGACGGCGCGGGCGTCCCGGGTGTGCAGGTGCTCGTTACCGAGCCACCCACGCACTGGGTCGGTCCTGTAGCCGAGCAGGCACCCACGCCGCAGCTCGTGGGCGTCGGGACGTAGTCCTCGTCGACCTGGCCGTTGCAGTCGTCGTCGACGTTGTTGCACGTCGCGTCGCTCGGTGCCGGGGTGCCCGGAGTGCACGTGCTCGTTACCGAGCCACCCACGCACTGGGTCTGTCCTGTCGCGGAGCACGCGCCAACACCGCACGAGGTCGGCGTCGGGACGTAGTCCTCATCGACCGACCCATCGCAGTCGTCGTCGATGTTGTTGCACGTCGCGTCGCTCGGAGCAGGGGTCCCCGGCGTGCACGTGCTCGTGACGATTCCACCCACGCACTGGGTCTGGCCCGTGGCCGAGCAAGCGCCAACGCCGCACGAGGTCGGCGTCGGGACGTAGT
>JACPZX010000004.1 GCA_016195325.1 Acidobacteriota bacterium | reverse complement strand
CGGCGTGACGACGGGGGCCGTCTCGGGCGTCGTCGCCTTCATGACCGCCGGCGACTCCCCCGCGCTCGCCTCGTTCATCAAGTACGTCACGCAGCCCGCGGGGCAGATCTTCCTCCGCCTCCTCTTCATGCTCGTCGTCCCGCTGATCTTCTCGGCCCTCGCGCTGGGGGTGGCGGGCCTCGGGGACATGAAGAGCCTCGGGCGCATCGGGCTGAAGATGCTCGCCTACACCGCGATCGTCTCGACCATCGCCGTCTTTCTGGGCGTCTTCCTCGTCAACATCCTCCGCCCCGGCGAGGGGATGTCGGACGAGATGCGGGCCCGGCTGACCGCGGGGGCGGCGCAGCGGGCGGCCATGGTCGCCGGCGGCACCGCGCCGAAGACAGGCCTCGAGCTGATGATTCAGATCGTCCCCGACAACCCGCTGAAGGCGGCCGCGGGGGGCGACATGCTCGCGGTGATGTTCTTCTCGCTCATGATCGGCGTCGGGCTCTCGCTGACGCGCACCGACGCGGCGCGGAAGTTCGAGGACGCGCTCCAGGGGCTCTACGACGTGACGATGCGCCTCATCGGCTTCGTCATCTCGCTGGCCCCGTACGGCGTCGCGGCCCTCCTCTTCACGCTGACGGCGCAGCTCGGCTACGAGATCCTCGGGCAGCTCGCGCGGTACGTCTTCGTCGTGGTCCTCGCGCTCGCCATCCACCAGTTCGTCGTCTACTCGGCGGCCGTGAAGCTCGTGGGGAGGATGAGCCCCGTCTTCTTCTTCAAGGGGATCGAGGAGGCGATGCTGACCGCCTTCTCGACGGCGTCGAGCAACGCGACGCTCCCGACCGCGCTGAAGGTGGCCGAGGAGAACCTGAAGCTGCCCCCGACGGTGAGCCGCTTCGTCCTCACGATCGGCTCGACGGCGAACCAGAACGGCACGGCGCTCTTCGAGGGGGTGACGGTCCTCTTCCTCGCGCAGTTCTACGGCGTGCCCCTCTCGCTCGGGCAGCAGGCGATGGTCGTCCTCATCTGCGTCCTCGGCGGCATCGGCACCGCCGGCGTCCCGGCCGGCTCGATCCCCGTCGTCGCGATGATCCTGGGCATGGTCGGAGTCCCCGGCGAGGGGATCGGGCTGATCCTGGGGGTCGATCGCTTCCTCGACATGTGCCGCACGACGCTGAACGTGACCGGCGATCTCGCCGCCGCCGTCGTCGTCTCGCGAGGGGAACCCGGCGCGCCGACATAGGGGCGATGGTCAACACCGCGTCGCGGGAGCGTGCGGGACGAGCCCGGGTACCCGTTCGGGCGCTGGCGCCTCCTGCAATCAAACGATGCCGGCGCCGCCGGTACGGGTGGGCGAGCAAGCCACGAGCGGCGCGAGCCGGCGAGCGCCTGTTCGCGAGGTGAGGCGGCGCTGTTGGCCGCCGAGGGAGGCCGAGCGCGATTACTTCACGCGCGGAGGCCGACTTCCGCGACGCGGTGTTGACCAGCGCCCCACTGACGGGCGGGTTGGCACCGCGGGGGATCGAAGCTAGACTCACTCCCATGCCACTCTACGAGTACACCTGCCGCAAGTGCTCCAAGCGGTTCGAGACGATCGTCTTCGGCTCGAAGAAGCCCTCCTGCCCGAAGTGCGACAGCAAGGACCTCGAGAAGATGATCTCGGTCTTCGCCGTCAGCACGGGAAGCGGAAGGGCCGCCGCGGCGGAAGCCCCGGGGTCGTGCGGCACGTGCGGCGATCCGAGGGGCCCCGGCTCCTGCGACATGGACTGACGGGCCACGCTCCCGGCCCACCCGCAACAGGATGCCCGCCTCATGAGCCTCGCCATCCGCTGCCGCGATCTGCGCAAGACCTACGACGCGAAGCCTCCCGTCGAGGCGGTGCGCGGGCTCGATCTCGAGATCCCCGCCGGCCAGTGCTTCGGGCTCTTGGGGCCGAACGGCGCGGGGAAGACCACCACGGTGGAAATCCTCGAGGGGATCCTCGAGCCGACCGCGGGCGAGGTCGAGGTGCTGGGCCTTCGATGGGGGAAGGACGACCGCGAGCTGAGGCAGCGCATCGGCGTCTCGCTCCAGGAGACGAAGCTCGCCGACAAGCTCACCGTGGAGGAGACCGTGAGGCTCTTCGGCTCTTTCTACCGCAAGGGGCGCCCCGCGACGGAGGTCATGAAGGAGGTCGGCCTCCTCGAGAAACGGAAATCCTGGGTCGTGAACCTCTCGGGCGGCCAGAAGCAGCGCCTCGCCGTCGCCTGCGCCCTCGTCGGCGATCCCGATCTCCTCTTCCTCGACGAGCCGACGACCGGCCTCGACCCCCAGTCGCGCCGCCAGCTCTGGGAGATCATCCGGGACCTTCGGAGCCGCGGCCGGACCATCCTGCTCACGACGCACTACATGGACGAGGCCGAGAGGCTCAGCGATCGCGTGGCGGTGGTCGATCAGGGGAAGGTGATCGCCCTCGGCTCCCCCGCCGAGCTGATCGCCTCCCTCGGCGGCGAGCACGTCGTGGAGTTCGCGGTGAACGGAGGGGCGGCCCGGCCCGAAGCCTCCGCGTTCATGACCCTTCCCTCCGTCAGCGCGGCGCGCGAGGAGGCGGGAGGGTTTCAGCTCACCGTCGGTGAGCCGCACGTCGCGATCCCCGCCCTCCTGAAGCGGCTGACCGACTTGGGCCACGATCTCTCGCGGCTGACGACCCGGCACGCCAGCCTCGAGGACGTCTTCGTCAGCCTCACCGGGAGGCACCTGCGCGATGAGTAGGCCCAACCCCTTTCTCCAGCTCTTCCTCGCCCGGCTCAAGGAGTTCGGCCGGGAGCCCGAGGTCGTCTTCTGGGTCTTCGGCTTCCCGGTCCTCCTGGCGATCGGCCTCGGCGTCGCCTTCCGCAACAAGCCTCCCGACAAGGTCGTGGTCGGCGTCGTGGAATCGGAGGGGGCCGACGGGATCGTGAAGGCCCTTCCCGAGGCGAAGGGGTTCCAGGTCGCGAGGATCGCCGAGGCCGAATCGGGCGACAGGCTCCGTCTCGGCAAGGTCGCGATCGTCGTCGTCCCCGGCGCGTCGTACGAGTACCGCTACGACCCGACGCAGCCCGAAAGCGTCCTCGCGCGCCAGATGGTCCACGACGCGCTCGAGCGCGCCGCCGGCCGCGTCGATCCCGTCGAGATCCGCGAGACGCAGGTCACCGAGCCCGGCGCCCGCTACATCGACTTCCTGATCCCGGGGCTGCTCGGGATGAACATCATGAGCGGCGGGATGTGGGGGGTGGGCTTCGTCATCGTCGAGATGCGATCGCGCCGGCTCATGAAGCGCCTGATCGCGACCCCGATGCGCCGGACCGACTTCCTCGGCGCGATGATGGCGAGCCGGATGGTGCTCGTCTTCCTGGAGCTGGTCCTCATGCTCGTCTTCGGCTGGCTCGTCTTCAGCCTCGTGATCCGCGGATCGCTCTGGCTGATCGCGCTCCTCGCCGTCCTCGGGGCGTTCGTCTTCTCGGGCCTGGGCCTCCTGGTCGCCTCCCGCGCCCGCAAGATCGAGACGGTCTCCGGGCTGATGAACCTCGTCATGCTCCCGATGTTCGTCTTCTCGGGGATCTTCTTCTCCTCCGATCGCTTCCCCGCGGTGATGCAGCCGCTCGTGAAGGCGCTCCCCCTCACCGCGCTGAACGACGCGCTCCGCGCCGCCATCCTCGAGGGGGCCGACCTCCCGTCGCAGCTCGGGCGGATCGCCCTCATGCTCGCGTGGGGGATCCTCTCTTTCGCGGCCGCGCTGAAGCTCTTCAGGTGGACCTGAGGCGCATCGTCAGGTTTCGCCCGCCGCCCTCTTTCCCCGGTCGACGTTCACCGTGAGGAGCAGCAGAAGGCCCGCGACGAAGAAGAAGAGCGTCGAGAGGAGCCCCGCGCGGTGGCTCCCGAAGGCCCACGTCGCCCAGCCGAAGACGAGCGGCCCGAGGATCGCCGAGAACTTCCCCGAGATCGAGAAGAAGCCGAAGAACTCCGCGCTCCTTCCCCGCGGCACGAAGAGCGACATGAGCGATCGGCTCGCGGCCTGACAGGGGCCGAGGACCAGCCCCGCGAGGAGCGCCATCACCCAGAAGAGGGGCTTCGTCGTGATGAAGTATGCCCACCCGACGAGCCCGCACCAGACCAGGAGCGTCAGCACCACCATGCGCGCCGCCCCGATGCGATCCGTGAGGCCCGCGAGGGCCCACGCGCCGAGGAAGGCCGTCGCCTGCACCGCCGCGAAGAGGTAGAGCACCTCCGCGTCGCTGAAGCCCAGGACCGCCGAGGCGAAGACCGGCGAGAAGAAGATCACCGTCTCGATGGCGTCGTTGTAGATGAGAAAGGCGATCAGGTACTTGAAGAGATCCTCGTACTCGCGCACGTGCCTCAAGGTCTCTGAGAGACGGCCGAAGGCGGCGCGGGTCAGCGGCCAGAAGGCGACGCGATCCTGCGGGACGGCCCGCTCCTTCAGCCAGAGGACGATGGGGACGGTGAAGACGGCGAAGAACGCCGCCGTGACGAGGAAGGAGGCCCGGACCGATCCCAGGGTCTCCGGCGCCCACGGCTTGAGGAGGAGCGGGAGGCAGACGGCGAGGCACGCGAGGCCCCCCACGTAACCCCACGCGAAGCCCATCCCGGAGACGCGGCCGACGTTCTCCTCGGTCGTGATCTCGGGGAGGAAGCCGTTGTAGAAGGAGAACGACCCCGCGAAGCCGATGTTCGCGACGATGAAGAGGATCATGGCGAGGGCGACGTCGCCGGGCTTCACGAACCAGAGAGCCGCCGTCGCGGCGACGCAGACCGCGGTGAAGACGACGACGCCACGCTTCTTCGAGGCGGAGAGGTCCGCCATCGCGCCGAGAGGCGGTGACGCGAACCCGACCAGGAGCATCGAGACGGAGATCGCGATCCCCCAGAGGAGGCTCCCGAACTGCGCGTCCCCCACGACGACGAACTGCTGGAAGTAGCGGCTGAAGACGACGGTGGTGACGATCACCGAGAACGAGGAGTTCGCGAAGTCGTAGAGGCACCACGCGAGGATCTCGCGGCGGGAGACGGGCTCGGACGAGTGGGGGGGCGCGCCGCCGGTCACCGCGGCATGCTACGACCTCGGGGGCCCGGATAGAAAGGGAGACGGGGCGGGGAGACCGGGACGCTCGTCGAACCGGGGGCCCGCGCCTACCCCGATTCGCAGGAGACCACCAAGAACTTAGCTCCGCGAACGTCCCGGTACACTCGCCGGTGGCCTCAAGCAGGCCGCCGTGTTCTATCGGCAACGGGGTGGCAACCGACGCGGCGCCGCGTCCTGATCTGCCGGGGAGGGCTCCCGGCCGGATCTCCCTGCGTTGCTCACGGCCCGCCAGGCATCCTGTCGGGTCATCGACCCATCCCCGGATTGTCCGGGACGATGCGTCGGGCCGTTCCCTCGCCGCCATCTCGAGGCCGGCGTCGCCGCTCCGATCCCACCCCTCGATCGTCAAGTTCGAGAGCTCAGGACCCGCCGGGCGCCCCGTTCCGTGTTCGCGCCCGGCAATGGTGATCAATACAAAGTCCGGGCCAACTCGCGCCGTGTCGTCCGCTGAATCGCCGCGCGCAAACCGGTTGCACTGGCGCGGTTTCCGGGCGGAGAGAATTGACGCAGGATTCCGTTGGACGGGGGCGTGCGCGCTGTGGCGCGAGGTGAGGGGGAACTTGCGCTGCGGAGCGGGGCGCGGAGGTCCGGTGCGAACCCCCGCGCCCTTCGATCAGCCTGGCTTCGTCGTCAACTTCGCCTTGCGGGCACGGGGACCTGGACGGGGCCGGACGTCTCGACCGAGAAGGCCGTCCCTTCTGGGAGCTTGAGCTCCTGTCCCTTCTGCGTCGCGGCGACGCCGGTGCCGGCGGCGGCGCCGAGGAGCCCGCCGATCAGCGCCCCCTTCGTGTTCTTGCCGATGATGCGACCGAGGAGCGCGCCCCCCGCGGCCGAGCCGCCGACGACGGCGCCCGTTCGCTTGCCGATCTTCTTTCCCTTCTCGGTGAGCATTCCCGAGATGGCCACCGACTTGCCGTCAGGCAGCGTCAGCTTCGAGAACTCGAGCGAGAGGCTCGCCTGCCCCGTCATCTTCTTCGCCGAGATGGCCTCGGTGACCGTCCCCTCGACGACCGATCCCGCGGGGATCACGTCCTGCCCGCCGATCGTCACCGCATCGGTGAGCTTCGCGTGAAAGGTGTCCCCCACGACGTTCGTCTTGCTCGACAGCGGGTCGACCAGCTCCATCTCGAGGACCGTCCCCGCCGGGACCTCGATCATCTCGGCTTTTGGCGGCGGCGGAGGCCTGTACGCGGTCGCGGTCGGCGCCGGATTCTGCGTGCCGCTCGCGGGCGCCGACGCCGCCGGCGGCGCCGTGGGCCGCGGGCGCGACGCCTGCGGCTGGGACGGGGCCTGCCCCGTCGCCGCCTGCCCCGCCGTCGGCTGCGGGGTCGTCGCCGCCTCCTGCGTCGGGGTCGCGGGGGCCTGGGTCGCCGTCGACGCGGGGACCTCGGTCGGCTGGTTGGTCGCTCCGCCGCAGGCCACGAGGGCGGTGGCCGCAACACATGTGATCGACACCACAAGTATTCTCATGAGTTCTCTCCGATGAGCAGGTCTATGATTTTCCGGTGATCCCCGGCTCGGTCATCTTCACGGGATCGAGCACTCTCTTCATCTCCTCGTCCGACATCAGCTTCTTCTCCCGCACGACCTCGGGAATCGTCTTCCCCGTGCGGAGGGCCTCCTTCACGACCTCGGCCCCCTTCGCGTACCCGATGTAGGGGTTCAGCGCGGTGGCGAGGCTCGGCGAGAGCTCCGCGTACCTGAGGCAGCGCTCCTCGTTGGCGGTGATCCCCTCCACGCATTTCCCGCGGAGCACGGTGACGGCGTTCTTCAGGATCTCGCCGGCGAAGCAGACCTCGAAGACCATGGTGGGCATCATGACGTTCAGCTCGAGCTGGCCGGCCTGCACCGCCATCGCCACCGCCGTCTCCGCGCCGACGACGTGAAACGAGACGATGGCCACCATCTCGAGGATCGCCGGGTTCACCTTCCCCGGCATGATCGACGACCCCGGCTGGACGGCCGGAAGGACGATTTCGGCGAGGCCGGTGATCGGCCCCGAGCAGAGAAGCCGGAGGTCATTCGTGATCCGGAGCAGCTCGAGGGCCGTCATCTTGAGGGCCGAGGCCACCGCCGCCATGGGAAGGTTCGACTGCATCGCCTCGCGCATGTCGGGGGCGGGGCGGAGGTCGAGGCCCGTCGCCTCCCGGAGGTGGCGGATCGCCGCCTCGCGGTAACCCGGCGCGGTGTTGAGCCCCGTCCCCGCCGCGGTGCCGCCGAGCCCGAGCTCTGCGGCCTGGCGGCCGGCATCCTTCAGCACCGTCCTCGATCTCCCGATCGCGCGCGCGTAGGCCGCGAACTCCTGCCCCAGCCGGATCGGCACGGCGTCCTGCAAGTGCGTGCGGCCGGACTTGAGGACCTTGTCGAACTCCACCCCCTTGAGGTCGAGGGCGCGCTCGAGGGCTGCGAGGGCGGGGTCGAGATCGCGGAGCACGAGGAGCGCCGCGACGCGCATCGCGGTCGGGTACGTGTCGTTCGTCGACTGGCCGAAGTTCACGTGATCGTTCGGGTGGACGAGCGCGTACGCACCGCGCTTGCCTCCGAGGATCTCCGCGGCGCGGTTCGCGAGCACCTCGTTCACGTTCATGTGCTGCGAGACGCCCGCCCCGGAGTGGAAGACATCCACCACGAACTGATCACGAAGATTCCCGGCGAGGATCTCGTCGCACGCGGCGACGATCGCCTCCCCCACCTTCCGGTCGAGCGCCCCCGCGCCCATGTTGGCCAGGGCCGAGGCCTTCTTCTGGTACATGTACGCGTCGACGAAGCGCGGGTGGGGCCTCAGCCCCGAGATCGGGTAGTTCTCGACGGCCCGGAGGGTCTGGATGCCGTAGTAGACCTCGGCCGGAACCTGCTTTTCCCCGAGCGAGTCCTTCTCGGTGCGCGTGGGGCTGGACATTGAGGGGTCTCTCCGATGGGGGCGGAAACGGGCGGTTTCATTGTCGGCCCTGGATCCGGGAGCGTCAAGTGGCGGGGGCTCAGCCCCCGAGCTTGTTGATCCCGTCGAGCGCCGCCACTTTGTAGCACTCGGCCAGCGTCGGGTAGTTGAAGACGGCGGAGACGAAGTAGTCGACCGTCCCCTCGAAGGCCATCACGGCCTGCCCGATGTGGACCAGCTCGGTGGCGCCGGTCCCGATGATGTGGACGCCGAGGAGCTTCCTCGTGTCGCGGTGGAAGAGAAGCTTCAGGAGGCCGGTCTGATCCCCCAGGATCTGCCCGCGCGCGATCTCCTTGTACCTCGCGACGCCGAACTCGTAGGGGACGCCCGCGGTCGTCAGCTCGTCTTCGTTTTTCCCCACCATCGACAGCTCCGGGATGGCGTAGATGCCGTACGGGAAGAGCTCAGGGACGGAGTGCACGGGCTTCCCCAGGGCGTAGCAGGCGGCGAGCCTCCCCTGCTCCGCCGACGTCGAGGCGAGCGAGGGGAAGCCGATGACGTCGCCGGCGGCGAAGATGTGCGGCACCGTCGTCCGGTAGCTGCCGTCGACCTTGAGACGCCCGCGCGGGTCGGCCTCGAGGCCGACGGCCTTGAGGTTCAGATCGGCCGTCGCGCCGATGCGCCCGGCGGAGAAGAGGACGACCTCGGTGAAGATCTGCTTCCCCGACTTCAGATGTGTGACGGCCCCCTTCGATCCGTTCTCCTCCACCGAGATGTGCTCGACCTCCTCGCCGAGGCGGAAGGTGCACCCCGTCTGGCGGAGCTGGTAGATGAGATCCTCGAGGATCTCGGTGTCGACGAACTCGAGAAGCCGCTTTCGGAGATCGACCACCGTGACCTTGCACCCGAGCGCGGCGAACATCGACGCGTACTCGATGCCGACGACGCCGCCCCCCACCACCGTCATCGTGCGCGGCAGAAACTTCATGAACATGACGCTGTCGCTGCTGAGGAGTCGCTCGCCGTCGAGCTTGATGCTCGACGGGACGGCGGGGATCGTCCCCGTCGCCACGATGATGAACCGGGCGCGGAGCACCGTGACGTCCCCCCCCGCGGCGTGCACCTCGACGGTGTGAGGGTCCCTGAACGAGGCCTCCCCCCCCATGAGCACGACGTTGTTGCGCTGGAGCTGGCTGCGGATCACGTCGATCTCGCGCGCGACCACCATGTTGCAGCGCTGGAAGAGATCGCTCGCCGTGGTGTCGGACTTCACGCGGTACGCCGCGCCGTAGAAGGCGCGCTCCCTCACGCCGGAGAGGTGCAGCACCGCCTCGCGCAGCGTCTTGCTCGGGATCGTCCCCGTGTTCACGCAGACGCCGCCGAGAACCTCCTTGCGCTCGATGACGCAGACCTTCTTGCCGAACTTCGAGGCCTGGACGGCGGCCCGCTGCCCCGCCGGGCCGCTCCCGATGACGACGAAGTCGAACTCCTGATCCTGGCCCACCTCAGCTCCTCCGATTCCAGACCATCAGCCTGGGTTCCGTCATCTCCTCAATGGCGTAGCGCAATCCCTCGCGCCCTACCCCTGAGTCCTTCACGCCTCCGTACGGCATGTGGTCGACGCGGTACGTCGAGACGTCGTTGATCATCACACCCCCCACCTCGAGCGTCTCGAAGGCCCGCCACGCCTCCTCGGCGTCGCGCGTGAAGACGCCGGCCTGGAGGCCGAAGGGCGAGTCGTTCGCCGTATTCAGGGCGGCCGCGAAATCGTCGTACGCGGTCACGGTGACGACGGGGGCGAAGATCTCCTGGCAGTTCACGCGCATGTCGGGCTTCGTCCCGGTGAGGACCGTCGGCTTGAGTATCGCACCCTCGCGCTCGCCGCCGGCGAGGAGCCTCGCGCCGCCGCTCACCGCCTCGCGGACCCAGGCCTCGGCGCGCTCGGCCTCCTGCTTCGAGATCAGCGGGCCGACGTCCGTGGCTTCGTCCTGGGGATCGCCGACGTTCAGCGCTTTGACCTTGGGGAGGAGGAGTTCGAGGAAGGCCCTCTCGACCTTTCGATCGACGAGGACCCTCTGCACCGAGATGCAGCTCTGGCCGGCGTAGCCGAATCCTCCCGCGACGATTCGCTCCACTGCGTACGCGAGATCGGCCGAGGCGGTCACGACGACGGCGGCGTTCCCGCCCAGCTCGAGGGCGACCTTCTTTTTTCCGGCTCGTGCCTTGAGGTCCCATCCGACGGCGGGGCTGCCGGTGAAGGTCAGCATCTTCACGCGCGGGTCGGTGACGAAGGCGGCGACGTCGGTCGACCGGGCCGGGACGACGTTCACGGCTCCCGGCGGCGCGCCCGCCGCGAAGGCGATCTCTGCGAGAGCGCACGCGGGGGTGGGCGTCTGCGACGCGGGCTTGATCACGATGGAGTTACCGGCGGCGATCGCGGGGGCGATCTTGTGCGCGGTGAGGTTCAGCGGGAAGTTGAACGGCGTGATGCCGGCGACGAGGCCGATGGGGAAGCGGCGCGTGATGCCGAAGTGGCCGGCTCCCCACGGAACGGTGTCCAGCGGGAGGACTTCACCTCCTTGGCGCTTGGCCTCCTCGGCCGCGACCTCGAAGGTGTGGACTGTGCGCTCGGCTTCGAGGCGGGCGGCCTTCACGGGCTTGCCGGCTTCGCGCACGAGCATCCCGGCGAATTCGTCGCGGCGCTTCGCGACCTCGGCGGCGATCCTCGAGAGGATGCCGGCGCGCTCCCAGGGCGCGAGACGTCGGGTCGTCTCGAAGGCCTCGTGGGCGGAGCCCAGCGCCTCGGCGATCTCGGTGGGGCCGCCTCTTTCGCATCGCGTCACCACTTCGCCCGAGTACGGAGATCGGACCTCCGCGACATCGCGCGTCGCGCGGCTCTGGCCGTGGATGAAGGGTCGGGCGAGCAAGGGTTCCGGCATAGACTCCTGGTGAAAGCGGGGATGATATCGCGGGAGGGATGACGCGGCCAGCGACCCCGCCGGCGTCACTTCCCCGTGAGAAGCGTCTTCAGCGCGTGCACCGTCACCTGGCGCCCCATCTCGCCGATGGAGGTCGTGAGGGGGATGTCCTTGGGACAGGCGCGGACGCAGTTCTGGGCGTTGCCGCAGTCGCTGATGCCGCCCGGCCCCATCAGCGCCTCGAGCCTCTCTGCGGCGTTGCTCTGCCCCGTCGGATGCGCGTTGAAGAGGCGCGCCTGCGAGATCGCCGCCGGCCCGATGAACTCCGACCGCGCGTTGATCTGCGGGCAGACCTCGAGGCAGCATCCGCACGTCATGCACCGCGACAGGTCGTAAGCTTTCTCCTGATCGACGGGGCTCATCCTCGGGCCCGGCCCGAGATCGTACGTCCCCTGGATCGGCACCCAGCCGCGGATGCGCTTCAAATCCTCGAACATCCGGCTCCGATCCACGACGAGGTCGCGCACCAGCGGGAACTTCGTCATCGGCTGGATGGTGATCGGCTCTGTGAGCTTGTGGACCAGCGCCGAGCAGGCCTGCCTCACCTTCCCGTTGATGACCATCGTGCACGCGCCGCACACTTCCTCGAGACAATGCGAGTCCCACGCGACCGGCGAGGTCGGCTCCCCGGCGGCGGTCTTCGGCCGTTTCTGGATCTCGAGAAGGAGCGTGATGACGTTCATCATCGGCTGGCGGGGGACGTCGAACTCCTCCCACCGCGGCGCGATCTGAGGCGACTCCTGCCGCTTGATCCGGACCCTCACGCTCGCATCGGACATCAACTCACCCCTTCGCCGCGCCGGTCGCCGCCGGCCCCGCCGCCTTTTTGTCGACGTCGTACTTCCGGACGCGCAGCGGGAGGAGCGAGATGTCGACCGGCTCGTACGAGAAGACCGGGCCGCCGGCCGACCACGCCGCCTTCGTCGTCTTCAGCCACTTCGGATCGTCGCGATCGGGGAAGGCCGGCTTGTAGTGCGCGCCGCGGCTCTCGTCGCGCGCGAGGGCGCCGAGGGCGATGACGCGCGCGAGCTCGAGCATGTTGAAGAGCTGCTTCATGTAGATGAGCGACTGGTTCATCCACTGCCCCTTGTCGGGGATGCCGAGCTTGCCGAAGCGCTCCTTCAGCTCGAGGATCTTCGCGTCGGTCGCTTTCAGCTTGTCGTTCTCGCGGACGATCGAGACGTTGTTCCGCATCGTCGCCGCCAGCTCCTCGCCGAGGACGAAGGGGTTTTCGCTCCCGGACATCCCGCGGAGCCGCGTGTAGATCTCCTCCTGGCGCTTCTTCTCCGCGTCGAAGGCTCCGGCGCCGACCGCCTCGCTGCGCTTCTCGAGGCCGTTCGCGAACTTCGCCATCGCCGCCGCGGCGACCTCCCCGCCGATGATGCACGAGAGGAGCGAGTTCGCGCCGAGGCGGTTCGCGCCGTGGTACTGGTACTCGCACTCGCCGGCCGCGAAGAGGCCCGGCACGTTCGTCATGTGGTCGAAGTCGATCCAGATCCCCCCCATCGAGTAATGGTACGCGGGGAAGATCTTCATCGGCTCGTCGTGCGGGTCGTCGCCGACGAACTTCTCGTAGATCTCGAGGATGCCCCCGAGCTTGCGGTCGAGCTCCTTCCTCGGGATGTGCGTCACGTCGAGGTAGACCATGTCGGAGCCGCCGATTCCCATCCCCATGTCGCGGCAGACCTTGTAGATCGCGCGGCTCGCGATGTCGCGTGGGACGAGGTTCCCGTACGCCGGGTACATGTCCTCGAGGAAGTACCAGCGCTCGGACTCCGGGATCGACTTCGCGGAGCGCTTGTCCTTGACGTCCTTCGGGACCCAGATGCGCCCGCCCTCGCCACGAGCGGATTCCGACATGAGGCGCAGCTTGTCGGTGCCGGGGATCGCCGTCGGATGGACCTGGATGAACTCGCCGTTCGCGTAGTGGACTCCCTGCTGGTAGGCGGCCGAGGCGGCCGTGCCGGTGCAGGTCGTCGAGTTGGTGCCCCGCCCGAAGATGACGCCCGGGCCGCCCGTCGCGAGCATCACGGCGTCGGCGCGCAGCGCGTGGACCTTCATGTCGATCTGGTTGAGGGCGATGCAGCCGCGGCAGACTCCCTTGTCGTCGATGACGGCGGCGAGGAACTCCCAGAACTCGTACTTCTTCACGAGGCCGTCCACCTCGTAGCGCCGCACCTGCTCGTCGAGGGAGTAGAGCATCTGCTGCCCGGTCGTCGCGCCGGCGAAGGCGGTGCGGTGGTGCTTCGTGCCGCCGAAGCGGCGGAAGTCGAGCAGCCCTTCGGCCGTGCGGTTGAACATGACGCCCATGCGATCGAGGAGGTAGATGATCCCCGGCGCCGCATCGCACATCTTCTTCACGGGGGGCTGGTTCGCGAGGAAGTCGCCGCCGTAGACGCTGTCGTCGAAGTGCTCCCACGGGGAGTCCCCCTCCCCCTTCACGTTCACCGCGCCGTTGATCCCCCCCTGCGCGCAGACGGAGTGGGATCGCTTCACGGGGACGAACGAGAGGAGATCGACCTTGTGCCCCGCCTCGGCGAGGCGGATCGTCGTCATCAGCCCCGCGAGGCCTCCGCCCACGACGATGAACGCCGGCTTCGCCATGCTCACGCCACCCCCGTGCCCTGGGCAAGGAATCCGAAGATCGAGTTGACCCCCATCGCGAAGAGGACCACGCCCAGGGCCGCGCACGCGTACGAGGCGAGGCGCTGGCCGCGCGGGCCGACCGTGATCCCCCAGACGATGAGGAACGTCCAGAGGCCGTTGGCGAAGTGGAAGGACGCGCACGCGACCCCGACGACGTAGAAGACGACGTAGGCGGGCGACTGGAAGATGTCGTGCATGTGGCTGAAGAGGTCGTGCTTGATCGCGGGGTTGAAGGCGGCCGCGATGCGCGTCTCCCACACGTGCACGCCGATGTAGGCGACGAGGACGATCCCCGTCGCGCGCTGGAGCGCGTACATCCAGTTCCGGCCGTGCGGGTACGAGGCGACGTTGAACTGCCCCTGGTACGCGATCCAGAGGCCGTAGATCGCGTGGAACGCGATCGGCAGGCCGATGAGGAAGATCTCCATGAAGAGGACGTACGGGAGCGACGTGAGCTTCTCGACGTAGCCGTTGTAGGCGTCGCGTCCCTGCGCGGCCCACGAGTTCGAGTAGAAGTGCTCGAGGAGGAAGGCGCCGATGGGGACGACGCCTGTCAGCGAATGCACACGTCGCGCCCAGAACGAGGTCGACGCCATGGGGTTTTTCGTGCCTCCGGGAAGCTCAGAGCCGAGCTTTGCGGCCGTTCGTGACGATCGGCCGCATTATAGATCAGCCTCCGGCGGGGTGGGCGCCTCGATCGGTCGAAGCGTCAGGCCGCCTTGCTCCCCGGCTTCTCCCAGCGCGCGTCGGCGAGGTGGAGCACCTCGGGGCGCTTGCGCGTCCGGAGGTGGGACCAGACCGCCCAGAGAAGGATCAGCGCGAAGATCGACACCCCCGCGATCAGGGCGAGGTCGGTCGTCGCGATCTCCTTCGGCAGGATGCCGGCGCCATACTTGTCGACGAGCGCCGCGACGATGGCCCGGCGCCCCTTTCCGGCGACGATCATCTCCCG
This sequence comes from Acidobacteriota bacterium, assembly GCA_016195325.1. Lineage (NCBI taxonomy): Bacteria > Pseudomonadati > Acidobacteriota > Acidobacteriota bacterium. The sequence continues at coordinate 14,312 of JACPZX010000004.1, read as the reverse complement.
GATCTCGGCCTTCATCGCCAGCGTGACGGGCGAGTCGTGCTGGGCGACGGTCAACTCGGGGTGGCAGGGGGAGCGCAGTGTGACGGCGATCTCCCGCACCTGTTTCAGCACGTCCATCTCTTCGGCCGATATCTGGGGCGGCCAGGTGGCCGGCTTGGGAGCCGGCTTCGTCGCGGGGTACGCAAGCGTCGTGGCGACGACGACCGCAGCGAGCAGGACGAAGGCGCGCTTCATGACGGCCTCCTTCGGGACCAACCTTATTGATACCCAGGTCCCCGAAGGGGGCGATCGCCAACATCGTGCCAGCTGCCGGCTGGCTGTGCGCATTGGCGCACGCGCGCAGATCGCATCGAATCAGGAGGATGAACGCCACGGGCGGGTGGGTGACGTCGCGCCGTGCGCGTCGCCGTGCGGCACAGCGCGCGGGGGTGCGGGCCCGCGCGCTGACCCCCTCTACTTCTTCGCGTCGGCGTGGAGGTCGCCGCCCGTCGCCCAGCGCTTCAGGAAGACCGCGATGTCGTGGCCGACGTCCTTCGTGTCGTCGGTCAGGAACTTCACGTAATCCCCCCCGCCGAGCCCGATGCCGGAGTTCCGCATGTGCCGGAACGTCGCGAGGACCTCTCCCTTCGCGTTCTTCACCGTCCCCTCGACCCCGATGCCGCTCTTCCCGGCGCCCGGCGCGAAGGCCCGCATGATTCTCTTACCCGGATTGATGATGGTGAATCGCCCCTCGACGACGACGTCCGTCGCGCCGGGGGCGTCGGCGGTCTTCTTCGCGCCGGTGAAGGCGCCGCCGAGCTGAAGCGTGCCGACGACGGCGTCCGCGAGCATGTCGGGGGACTCGCGCTGCATCATCTTCGCGGCGTCGACGCGCTTCGGGTTGTCCCCCGACTCGGCGGTGCCGAGGTCGGCCCGGCTCGCGTCGAAGAGGCGCACGATGACGGTGGAGTCCTTGGGGAGCATGAGCGCCTTGAGATCGATCTCGTCGAGGACGCCGTCCCGGATGGTCATCGACTGCTCTTCGGCGCGGGCGGGCCGGCCGGCGAGGGTGACGACGGCGGTGGCGAGCGCCAGGGCGAGCCAGAGGGCGGGGCGTACCTTCGACATGTGAGCCTCCTGTCGGAAGAAACGTGCAACGCGCGGCGGTTGCCGACTTTTTCGGCATTGTGGTATAAGACTCGCGCCCATGGCAACCCGCGACACGGCGCCGACCGCGACCGACGAGGCGCTCCGCGCCGAGCTCAAGGCCTTCATCGTCGATCACCTCAAGCTGAGAGACGTGGACCCGGCGTCCCTCGGGGACGACGCCCCTCTGGTCGGCGGAGGGCTCGACCTCGACTCCATCGACGTCCTCGAGCTCGTCACCGGCGTCGAGAGGCGCTACGGCCTCCGCATCGAGGAGCCGGAGCTGGTCGTCAGGATCTTCACGTCGGTCGAGACCCTCGCCCGCCACATCACGGCGCACCGTGCCTCGGCCTGAGGCGATCCCCCTTTCGCGTCTTCCCCACGGCCCCGAGGCCATCCTTCTGACGGCGGCGGCCCGCGACGCCGAGGCGGGTGTCGTGCGGGGGTTCCGCGAGCGCGCCGATCACGCCCCCTCGTTGACAACGCCCGACGGCTTCCTCCCCGGCTGCCTGCTCGTCGAGCTGATGGCGCAGACCGCCGGGCTGGGGCTCCCCGAAGGGGGCGGCGCCGTCGTCGCGGCGATGACGAACGTGCGCCTGCGCCGCGAGCCCGCCTCCGCCGAGCGGGTCGACGTGAAGGCGCATCTCGATCGGCATCTCGGCGCGCTGTACGTCTTCTCGTGCCGGGCGTCGGCCTCGGGCGAGATCCTCGCCGACGGCGAGATCACGCTGAGGCGGACGTGACGCGATGATCGCCGCGCTCATCCCCGCGTACGGCGCCGCCGCGACGATCTCGAAGGTCGTCCGGGAGTCGCTCCCCCACGTCGGCGAGGTCCTCGTCGTCGACGACGGCTCGACCGACGCCTCGGGGGAGGTGGCCCGGGCGGCCGGGGCGGCGGTCGTCCGCCACGAAATGAACCTGGGGAAGGGGGCGGCGCTCGCGACCGGCTTCTCACGGCTCCTCGCGCGCGGCGCGTCGGCGATCGTCACGCTCGACGCCGACGGACAGCACGACCCCGCCGAGATCCCCGCGTTCGTGAGGGCGCGGCGCGAGAGCGCCGCCGATCTCGTCGTGGGCGCGCGCGTGGGCGCGTGGGAGGCGATGTCCGGCGCCCGGAGGTTCGGCAACCGTTTCTCGTGCGCCGCGGTCCGCTTCTTCCGCGGCCCCGCCCTCCCCGACACGCAGTGCGGATTCCGCCTCTACACGCGGGAGCTCCTCGAGGCGGTGAGCTTCCGGCGCCGCTCCTACGACGCCGAGGTCGAGATCCTCATGCTCGCCGGCCTCGACGGCTTCCGCGTCGTCCCGCTGCCCATCCGCGTCCTCGCCGCCGACGGCCGGGCGACGAGCCATTACCGCCCCTGGCTCGACACGTACAGGATGTGCCGGACGGTGGTCGTCGCGTGTCTATCGTCTTCTCATCGAGGAGCCCATGCACAAGCTGACCGAGACCGAGTGGATCTGGCGTGACGGCAAGTTCATCGCGTGGGGGGAGGCTCAGGTCCACGTCCTCTCGCACTCGATGCAGTTCGGCTCGGCGGCCTTCGAGGGGATGCGCTGCTACGCGACGCCGAAGGGCCCGGCCATCTTCCGGCTGGGCGATCACCTGAAGCGCCTCGTCAACTCGTGCAAGATCTACCGCATCGAGATCCCCTACTCGATCGACGATCTCGCCGCCGCCTGCTGCCGCCTCGTCGAGCTGAACCGCATGGACTCGTGCTACATCCGGCCGATGGTCGTGAGAGGGTACGGCGCGGCGAGCATGATCCCCTTCGCCAGCCCGATCGAGGTCTACCTCCCCTGCTGGCCGTGGGGGGCGTACCTCGGCGACGACGCGCTCAAGAACGGTGTGGACGCCTGCGTCTCGAGCTGGCACAGGATGGCGCCGAACACGCTTCCCGCCGCCGCGAAGATCGCGGGGAACTACCTGGGGGGGCAGCTCATCAAGCTCGAGGCGCTCGCGAACGGCTTCGCCGAGGCGATCGCCCTCGGCCCCGGCGGGATGTTGAGCGAGGGGTCGGGGCAGAACCTCTTCCTGGTGATCGACGGCGCGCTCCATTCGCCCCCGATCGACGGCACGATGCTCCCCGGGATCACGCGCTCGACGATCCTCGCGCTCGCGGGCGACGCGAAGATCCCGGTGATAGAGCAGGCGATGCCGCGCGATCTCCTCTACACCGCCGACGAGGTCTTCCTGACGGGGACCGCCTCCGAGGTCACGCCCGTCCGGAGCGTCGACAAGATCCCGGTCGGCGCCGGGCGCCCCGGGCCCGTCACGCTCGAGCTCCAGCGCCGCTACCTCGCGACGGTGAAGGGGGAGGCGCCCGATCCGCGCGGGTGGCTGACGTACGTGAGGAGCGGGGTCGCCCCGGCTGTGACCTGAGCGACCCCTCCGCTCATTTCGCGCGCCGCCAGACGCTGAGCGACCAGCCGGTCCCCTTCTTCCCGTCGAAGCGCGTCGGGCGCGGCTCCCCGGCGGGGGCCATGCAGAACTCGGCCCTTCCCAAGTCGACGCGCGCGATGGCGCGCTGGATCTTTCCCGCCTGCATCCCTGCCGCGTGGAGGTAATCGATCTCCCACGGCTCCTTCGACGTGTCGACGCGCGTGAGGCCGTCGAGGATCGGCGGCCCGCCGAAGGTGACGAGGGTGTGGTTGCCGGTCACGACGCGCTTGCCGTACTTCAGCATCTCCGCGGGCAGCGCCTGCCCGTCGAGGATCACCGACTCGGGGCGCCACGAGCCCGAGAGGGGGGCGAGAAGCTCGGGGGGGCTCGGCTCGAAGGGGGTGACCGCCTTCTCGGGGTCCAGCTTCAGGGCGCCGCTGCGCCGCCGCACGAGCGTCTCGAGCGCGTGGCCGGATCCCGGGGCCGTCGCGAATCTCACCGGGCGCTTCGCACCGGTGAGGCCGAGGCAGATCGTCAGGGAGTCCCTCGAGAGCTCGTAGATCCCGTACGACCAGTTTCCCGCCTCGGGGCCCGCCACGAACTCGATGTCGATGTGGTGCGGCTCGACCTCGACGTCGATGTTGAAGACACCCTCGTAGATCGCGTCGGGGGACTCGGTCCGGAAGAGATCGCCGTCGATCACCAGGCGCGATGAACCGAGCATCGCCCGCGGCACGGCCGACCCTTCGATCTCCAGGCTCGCGAACTCCCAGACTCCTTCCAGCTCCCGGAGCTGCGAGACGTGCCGCGCCAGCTTCGGCCAGCTCTCGAAGCCGGACTTCCGTGCGATCGCCGACTGCGCGTCGGCGAGGCGCAGCCCGGCCTTGAGGATCTGGGCGGTCGTCATCACGCCCGCGGAGGGAAGGTTCTTCTTGAACTCGCGGGCAGCCGCCTCGTCGCCTTCATTCAGGGACGCGAGCAGCGCCTTCGCCTGGCGGCGAAGGTGATCGAGATTCGGTCTTGCGGGAAGCTTCCTGGCCATGATTCACCCCATGCTTTGCGCCCTGGGTCCGCAATCGGGCGGCACGGAGGTGATGAGAGGGGCCGCAACTTCCTTCCAGCCGGGTTCCATTCTACGGAACGGGCTCGGCGCGCGTCAAACCGCTTTCTTCAGCCTTCTGACCGCACGTTTCGGGCGCGCCCTGGCGAGATCGTGAAGCGCCTGGAGATTGATCCAGAACTGCGGCGTCGTTCCGAGCGCCTGGGCGAACAGCCATGCCGTCTCGGGAGTGACTCCGCGCTTGCCACGGATGATCTCGTTCACCCTCTGGAGCGACACCCCGATGTGCTGCGAGAACGCCACCTGAGTGATCCCGAGGGGCTCGAGGAACTGTCCGAGCAGAATTCGACCCGGGTGTGTCGGAACGCGATGCGTTGGAATCATCAGGGTACCGTCCTCTTCAGTTCAGTCATGGTCGACGAGCCGGGAATGTCTCAGATGCGTTGAGCACATCGAGCTGTTCCACGGCGGCCTGGCGAACTTTCGGAGGATAGCACTGTTGCACGGTAATCATGCAATGTCCCGTCCCCGGACTCGTTCCCTGTCGGAGACGCCGTCCTTCGGCCCCGCCAGCAAAAGCGGCACGACGATCAGCGCCGCGAGCAGCGTGTACCCGGCCCCCGCGACCACCGTGAACCCGAGCGACCTGAGTCCCGCGAGATCGGCCGACAGCAACGCCGCGAAGCCGGCGAGCGTCGTGAGGCCGGTGACGAGGACGGCCGGCCCCGCGCCGGCGAGGGCGGCGCGCGGGTCTCCCCCTTCGGCGCGCCAGCGGTCCACGAGGTAGACGCCGAAGTCCACCCCCAGGCCGAACACGACGGGCATCCCCATCAGCGACATCAGGTTCAGCTCGACGCCCAGAAGCCGCGCCGTGCCGAGCATCCAGATCGTTCCGATCGCCACTGGCAGGAGCGTGAGGGCCGACGCCCGAACGCGCCGGAAGGCGGCGAGCATCAACGCGGCGATCACGACGGCGACGATCCACGCGGCGCGGCGGAAGTCCTCGGCGAGGACCCGGCTCAGGTCCGACGCGACGAGGGCGATCGACGCGATGCGCACGCCGCCGGCGCGCGCGCGGATGTCGGCCGCGATGGCCGCGGCGGAGGCCTGATCCTCGAAGAAGATCGTCGTCGAAGGGGCGCCGGAGCGCGACGCGCCGGGCTCGACCGCGACCGACGGGAAGTCGGCGTAGCGGAGCGCGGCGTCCGTGAACGGGGCGAAGAACGACGCGTTCATTCCCGCGGCGCGCGCCTCGTCCTCGAGCGTCGCCACCGCCGCCTCCCATGGGAGGGTCGACGATTTCTCGAAGCGGGCGCGCTGGACCGGCGCGGGCGGCGTCGGCAGCGCGGCGCTCTCGCACGCGGTGATGCGGCGGGCGGCCACGCTCTCGCGGCAGAAGTCCGCGATCGCCCCGGCGTCCCCGCCCATGATCGCCATCGACTCGGACGCGCCCCCGGCGCCGAAAGGGGCGAGCACGCGCGTCATCCCCGCGGCGGCCGGATCTTCCCCGCGGATCGACCGGAGATCGGTGGAGACGCCGACCCCGAATCCCGCGACGAGCATCGCCGCGGTGAGCGCGCCCATGCCGAGGAGAACGGATCGCCGCCGCTCCGCCGCCTTGTCGTACGCGCGGAGCAGCGCCGCCACGGGCAGCCGGATCGACGGAGCCGGCGCCCGCGCCTCCCGCTCGCCGAGAAGGGCGAGCGCCGCGGGGAAGAAGAAGATCACGCCGACGAGGAGCGTCGCCATCCCGATCGCGCCGATGACGCCCAGCTCCGCCAGGCCGCGGAACCTCACGAACGACAGCGAGAGGAACGCCGCCGCGGTGGCAAGCGTCGCGACGACGGCCGCCGGCCCGGTGGCGCGGAGCGCCGCCGCCACGGAGTCGCGCGGCGCGAGGCCCGCGGCGCGCTCCTCCCGCTCGCGCAGGTAGATGTGCAGCATCGCGTCGTCGCCGATGCCGAGGAGAACCGCCGCGAAGCAGACGGTGACCATGTTGAGGTGCCCGGGATGGATCGCGGCGAGGCCGAGCGTCCACACCGTGGCCATCACGAGCGGGACGAGGATGGCGAGCCAGAGCGCCGGGCGCCGGATGACGAAGAGATAGATGAGGCCCACGCCGGCGAAGGAGAAGAGGCTCGTGAAGGCGGCGTCGTGCCGCACGCGCCTCTCGTCCTCGAGCGCGAAGAGGTGGCCGCCCGCGTGATCGAAGACGAGATCCGCGCCCCCGGGGAGGGTGCGCACGTTCGACTCGATCGTCGCGACGGTCGCCATCAGGCGTCGGCTGAAGTCGATCTCGGTCGGCGGCGCGGAGGGCTCCGCGACGATCATGAGGCGGCGGCCGTCCTTCGAGAGGAAGAGCCCCGACTCCGGATCGGGGCGGAAGGCGCCGCCGCCTTCCGGCGCGCCGAGGACGGTGAGCAGCCCCAGGGGATCCCGGGCCGCGAAATCCTCGATGGGACCCCCGAACCCGGGGAGGGTCGCGCGGCGTCCGATCGCGGCGACCGCCTCGCGGATCGCCGAAGGGGTGAGCCGCTCGGCGAGCGCGTCGATCCTGCCGGGGTCGACGAGCACGGGAAGGTGCTCGATCCCGAAGCGGCCGAGGCGATCGAGATCCTCCTCGTCGACGCCGTAGCGGACGTCGCGCACGAGGCCGGAGGCGCGCAGCTCGGCGGCTAACTCCTCGGCCGCGCCGGCCAGCACCTCCGCGTCGTCTCCCGACGCCGTCCGCCTCCCCATCGAGATGAAGAGTCGATCGAGCGTCCCGCCGGAGGCGAGGAAGGCGCGCAGGTCATCGGCCGACGCCGTCCCGCGCGGCAGCAGGTCGGTGATCGACGTCTCGAGCCGGATGGAAAGGCTCGAGGCGAAGAGAGCCGCGCTCACCAGGAGGTACGCCGCGATCACCGCCCCGCGATGATCGGCGGCGAAGCGCGCGAGCCGCCCGAGGATCCCGCTCAACGCCCGAGCCCGGCGCCGCGCCTCTCGCGGTAGAATGCCGCGCGATGCCCCTTCTTCCCCGTGTCGCGGCCGCGTCGCATCTCGTCGCGCTCGGCGCGCTCGCCATTCCCGCCGCGCGCTGGCCCGCGCTCGCCGCGTGGGGGGTGGTGCAGGCCGGGATCACCGCGGAGATCCTCCGCCCCGGGAGCGCCCTCCTCGCCAGGAACGTGCGCCGCGCCGAGGGGGAGCCGGACCGGGTCGCCCTCACCTTCGACGACGGGCCGCGCGACGGCGAGACGGAGCTGCTCCTCGAGAGGCTCGACGCGGGGCGGGTGAAGGCCACCTTCTTCCTCGTGGGGCGCCGCGCCGCGGCGCACCCGAACCTCGTGAAGAAGATCGACGCCGCCGGCCACACGATCGGGAACCACACGCTCACGCACCCGAAGAGATGGTCCGTGATGACGCGGCGCGGCGCGCACGTGGAGGTGGGAGGCGCCCAGGCGATCCTCGGGAGCCTCACGGGGAAGCCGCCGGCGTGGTTCCGGCCGCCGATGGGTCACAAGAACCTCCACCTCGCCGAGATCCTCGAGGCGTACGGGCTGAAGCAGGCCACGTGGTCGGTGCGCTCGTACGACACCGTGTCGCGCGACGCGGCGCGCGTGACGCGGCGCGTGGCGGCGCGCCTGCGCGGCGGGGACATCGTCCTCTTCCACGAGGGGATCGAGGGGCGGCATGGCGGCGGCCCCCTGTCGCTCTCGTGGATCGACGCGATGCTCGCCGTCGTCCGCGCGAAGGGGCTCGCCGCCGTCAGCCTCGAGTCTCTTCTGACACCGCCTCTCGAAGCGCCTCGCGCTCCGCGCCTTGAAGCCCGAGATGGACGAGGCCCGAGAGCCCCGTCGTCCCGACGAAGCTGAGGACGTTGAAGGCGAGCGGCACGCCGAGGAGGCAGGCCGGCACGAACCCCGCGGCGGCGGCGTAGTTCACCGCCCCCATCTCGCGTCGCCCCTCCTGGGTGCCGAGGCGCTGGTAGTAGCGGCCGACGATCGCGTAGACCTCGCCCAGCATCCCGGTGAAGCCGATCTCCTTCCCCGCCGCGGCGCACCGCCCCTCCTTCACCGAGGCGAGCCACTCCCCCTTCGTGTCGCCGGCGGCGACCGTCACGTACGAGCCGAGCGTCCCGAGGCCGTGCGCATCGCTTCCACCCACTCCCACCGACGGCAGGCCCCGGCGCCTCCCGTACTCGACCATGCGCGAGACGGTCCGGTTCTGCGCGACGGGAAGCGTGGCGTTCCCCACCTCGACGTGCGTGAAGAGGGAGAGGACCTCCTCGACGTACTTCATCGGCGCGCGCTGGAGCCGGTAGCTCTGCAGCGGATGGTTGAGGACGTGCGGGAGCCCCTTCGCGCGCAGCCAGCCGACCAGCTCGCGGACGTCGGGCCTGAGGTGCGTGATGTCGCGGTGCGCCGCCTCGTCGAGACCGAAGACGTTGACGTGGATCCACTGCCCGGTCTCGGGAAACCAGGTCTCGACCTCCTCGCCGACGATGACCGTCGGCTCGAGGTCGGGGCGGCGCGCGAGGAGATCGAGGGCGCCGTCGAGAGTGTCGTGGTCGGTGATCGCGACGTAGTCCATCCCGAGGGCGCGGCACCGCTCGTAGACCTTGAGGGGGTCGTTGTACGAGTCGCGGGCCCTGAGGATCTTGAGATGCCGGAAGTTCGAGAATACCGTGTGGAGATGAAGATCGACCTTCCTCAGGCCCTTCGTCGGCAAGCGCTCCTCCGGGGGACGCGCGTCGAGTTTCGCGGAAAAACGCGCGATGGTAGCACGCCCCGCGCGGCAGGGTCGGCCGCCTGAACGCGCTCCGGAAGGCGATCGATCGCCTCGCGCGCGCCGGGAAGTCGCGCCCGGCCCTGCGGGCGCGCCCCGGCGGAGCGTGGATCACGGTCGGGGATCTCCTGCGCCGCGCCCGGGAGGCGCGGGCGGAGCTCGACGCCGCCGGGGTGAGGCGCGGCGACGTCGTGATGGCCCCCCTCGGCACCCGCCCGGCCTTCTTCGCCGCCACCTTCGCCGTCTGGGAGAAGGAGGCGGTCTTCCTTCCCGTGGACGAAAGCGCGACGGCCGCCGAGATCGACGCTTTCCGCCGCACCTTCCGCCCCGCGGCGATCCTCACCTTCCGCGAGGGGCGCCTCCGCGTCGAGCGCGGCTCGACAAATCCGCTCCGCTTTCCCGGCGCCGCGATGATCCGGCTCACGAGCGGCACGACCGGAGCGCCGCGCGGCGCCCTCGTCACGCCGGCGCAGGCGATCGCCGACGGCCGGGCGATCCTCGCCGCCACCGGCCTCCGCCCCGGGGACGCGAGCATCGCCGCCGTTCCCCTGGGGCACGCCTACGGCTTCGGCAACATCGTCATGCCGCTCCTCCTCCAGGGGACCCCCGCGATTCTCCTCGAGCGTCCCCTCCCCTCCCTCGTGCTCCGGGCCCTGCGCTCGCGCCGCCCCGTCCTCCTGTCGGCCGTCCCCTACCTTATTGATCTCCTGTCGCGGCACCCCGGCGCCGGCGCCTCGCCGCTCCGACTGCGAGGATGCGTCTCGGCGGGGGCGCCGCTCCAGGCGAAGAGCGCGGCGGCCTTCCGCGAGCGCTTCGGCGTTCCGGTCTGGGTCCTCTACGGCACGACGGAGGCGGGGGCGATCGCGTTCGACAGCGAGGAGGGCGCGGGCGAGACGGAGGGGCGCGTCGGCCGGCCCGTCCGCGGCGTCACTCTCACGCTCGATCGAAGGGCGCGGCGCCTCGTCGTCGAGGGCCCCGCCGTCTGCGCCGGCTACGTCCCCGCCCCCTCGAGCGATCTCGCCGGCGGGAGATTTCGTACCGCAGACCTCGCGAGGATCGACGAGGCCGGGCGCGTCCACCTCACGGGGCGCCTCTCGTCGCTGGTGAACGTCTCGGGGCGCAAGGTGAACCCCCGGGAGGTCGAGCTCGCGCTCCTCTCCCTCGAGAACGTGGATGACGCGGTCGCACTGGGTGTGCGCGACACGCTCCGCGGCGAGACGCTCGCGGCCTGGGTCGTGGCGCGGCGCGGGGCGAACCCCGAGTCGATCCGCGCCGCCCTGTCGGTGAGGCTGTCGGGGCACAAGGTGCCGAGAGCCATCCGCCTCGTCGGGAAGATCCCGCGCACCCGCCGCGGGAAGATCAATCGCCTCAAGCTCCTGACGGGGAAATGACGGCGGCGCCCGTCGCGCCTCCCCAGGACCCGGCGCTGACGAGGACGTGCCCGCCGCGGCGCCTCGCGAGGATCACCGCTGCGGCGATCGCGATGCCTCCCGCCCCGGCGAAATCCCCGACGACGCGGTGCACGTCCACGATCTCGGCGCGCCCCCGCGCGGTGAGGATGCCGTCGAGCGCGGAACGTTCGGCGCGCGCCGCAGGCGATGGAGGGGCCTGAATCACGATCGCCGCGAGCGGAGGGAGGGAGCCCTCGGCAGCGGCAGCCTGCGCCAGCGCGCGATCGCACGGCGCACCCCACGCCCGGGGATCGTGGCTCCAGTCCGTCGGCGACGCGGCGGGATCGCCGGCGAGCGCCGTGCCTGAGACCGCGCCGCGAACCTTCGCTCCCGTCTCCCGAGCCGTCTCCTCCCCCTCGAGGACGAGCGTCGCCACCCCCTCGCCGGCGTGGAGCGGCCGCCCGCCCCGCACGGCGAGGCGCGAGAAGAGCTCGATCAGGACGTCGGGCATCAGCTCGAAGGCCGCGACGTAGGCGCGGTCGATCCTCCCCGACTCGATCGCGCGCCGCGCCTCGTCGAGGGCGGCGATCATCGAGACGTCCCCCGAGGTGAATCCGAAGCTCGGGCCGCGCGCGTCGAGGGCCATCGTGGCGTGGCCGAGGGGAGCGCTCGCGAGCGATTCCGCGAAAAGGGCCGGGCTCGCGGCGGCCATCCCGTCCTGGAGGATCCCGCGGAGGTAGTCGCACGTCACGCTCAGCGATCCGAAGGCGCTGCCGAGGAAGGTGCCGGTGCGCTCGGGCGGGACCGGCCGCGCGGCGCAGCCGGCGTCGGCGGCGGCAGCGAGAAAAGATGCCGTGACGACCCGGCTCTCCGCGGACATCCGCCGCGCGGCTCCTCCCTTGAGCGCGCGCTCCGGATCGAACCCCGCCATCCTCGCCACGCGGCCGCCGAGGGGCTCCCCCTTCACGAGCGCCGCCTCGAGCGCCGACGTCCCCTCCCCCGCCGCGCAGGCGACGTGAAGGCCGGTCACGACGACGCGGCTCACGCCCCCTCCCGCGCCGACGCGAAAAGAAGCACGACGTTGCCGCCGCCGAAGCCGAAGCTGTTCGAGAGGGCGAAGCCAATCGTCGCCGGGCGCGCCGACCCCGCGACGAGATCGACGCCGCCGAGGCCTTCCGGATCCTCGAGCCCCGCCGTCGCCGGGACCGCGCCGTTCAGGATCGAGAGGATCGTGATGACCGCCTCGACGGCACCGCTCCCGCCCAGCAGGTGCCCGTGCATCGACTTCGTCGAGCTGACCGCCGGGCGCGGTGGCGCGCCGAAGACCTCCTCGATCGCCCTCGCCTCCGCGGCGTCGTTGACCGGCGTCGCCGTCCCGTGCGCGTTCACGCACGCGATCGAATGGGCGCCGACGCCGGCGCGCGCGAGCGCCTCGCGCATCGCCGCCGCCATGCCGCGCCCCTCCGGATGCGACGCCGTCATGTGGTGCGCGTCGCACGTCGCGCCGTGATCGAGGATCTCCGCGAGAGGGCGCACGCCGCGCGCGCGGGCGTGCGCCCACGCCTCGAGGACGAGAATCCCGGCCCCCTCGCCGAGCGTCAGCCCGCGCCGCGAGCGATCGAACGGCCGGCACCCGACAGGATCCATCAGGCGCAGCGAGCCGAACCCCGAGTACGTGAGGCGGCAGAGCGAGTCCCCGCCCCCCGCGATCATCCCGGCGGCGTCGCCGTCCCGCACGCGCGCCGCCGCCGAGGCGATGGCCCCCGCCGACGACGAGCAGGCCGTCGTGTTGGTGAGGCGCGGGCCGCGCAGCGAGAAGCGCGCCGCCATTGCGTCGGTGAGCGCGGAGCCGGGAAGCCGCAAGGCCGGGCCCGCGGAGGGAGCCACGCGCCGGCCGGCGCTCCGCTCGACGAATCGCCTCTCGTACCAGGTCTCCGCCTCGAGCATGCCGCCGTTCGACGTTCCGATCGCGACGCCGAAACCGCCGAGGGCGTCGCTTCCCGTGAGCCCCGCGCTCGCGGCCGCCTCGTCGGCGGCGGCGAAGAGGAACTTCTCGATACGCGTCCTCCCCGGCACGCGCGTCTCGGCGGGAATCTCCTTCACCCCCGCGACGGGAACGGCCGGCACCCCCGACGTGTCGAAGAGGGTGACGGCTCCGAACCCTCGCCGCCCCGAGGCGATCGCCTCCCACACGGCGTCGACTCCCCGTCCGAGGGAGCACAGGACGCCGAGCCCCGTGACGGCGACGCGGTGTCCTGCCGGCGCGTCACGCACGGCGCGGTTCTCCCCACACGTCGTAGAAGTTGAACCACTGCTCCGGATGGCGCGCGATGAGCGTCTCCATCTCCGCCGCGAGCCTCTCGACTCCGCCCGCCGTCGCGTCGAGCGCGTCGCCGCAGACGAACCGGTACGTCCGGGGTCCTTCGATGACCGCCACCGCCGTCAGGATCGGCGCGCCGGAGGCGCGGGAGAGATCCCACGGCCCCGCGGGGATCGCGACGTCCCCGCCGAAGAGCGTCACGTGCGCCGTGCGCTCGCCGTACGCCCGGTCGGCCTGGAGCGCGACGATCTCCCCGCGCCGCAGCGCCGCGAGCAGCTCGACGCCGAGCCACGCCGAATCCCCGGGGTGGACGATGCGGATCCCCGCCGCCTCTCTCACCGCGGCAGCATGCCGCGCCGCTTCCTCATCCTCGCGCCGCATCACGACCGTCACGGGGATGCCGAGGCGCGCGAGAAGGACGAGGGCGAGGTCCCATTGCCCGAGGTGCACGCCGGCGAGGATGAGCCCCTTCCCCGCGGCGAGCGCGGCGCGCAGAGTCCTGAGGGCGTCGTCGGTGCCGGCGATGCGTGCGGCGAGGTCGTCGGGGGTTCGCGCGTGCGGCGGCATCTCGGTGTAGGCGACGAGGAAGCGGCTGTAGTTGAGGAAGAGCCGGTACGTCGCCGCGAGGCTCCTCGCGCCGCGCTCGCCGGTGATGCGCTCGACGTTTCTCTTCGCGGCGCGCCGCTCGTTCCCCATCGCGAGAAAGAAGACCGTCGTGACGGCGTGGTGGATCGGCGCGCGGAGCGGGGCGGGGACGCGGGGCATGACGCCGAGGATCAACCGCCACGATCGATCGGTGTTGAAGGGGTGCGTGTACCAGCGCGCTTCCCGGGTCCCGGCCATGGCGGGGGATCGTAACACGGGAGGGGGTGGGGGGCGGGGACCGGGGAAGCGTCGATGACCGCGATGCGCAACGCAGGGGTGCTCACTCGAGGATTCGGAGCACGTGGTCGGGCGGGAGATCGTTCGCGTGGGCACACAATGGGACATTCTGGGACATTGACTAACAATCGTAACCTGTCGAGCGTGATTCGAACTCGCTTAGAGGTTCAGGTTACAAGTGCGATTTACCGACAAGATTTTTGTTGACGAGGATCACGAAGTGTAGTACCAAACAGAGCACATCGACCGCCACACCTGTCCAAGATCGGTTTGAGGAATCCCCCGGATGCGGCATCATCTCGTCTGACGAGGACGATAGTGATGACACCGCAACCCGGAGGACGGCCCTATGGTACGCGTGGCGAGCCTGTTCAGCCAGACCCTGTCTCT